>NZ_JBNXVR010000079.1:0-8448 GCF_050565595.1 Leptolyngbya sp. AN02str
CACGGGTTAGGTTGCTGGGATATGCTTTACTCATCTGACTCACTCAGGGCTGTAGATATTTGCTATTCGCAGCCTACACTGAGTGAGCTTTTTTACGCCCTTCCTGACTTCTCAAACACCCTCTTAGTTAGAACACAGTGTAGTTAGAACACAAGTTGGAATAGGAACAGTTTTGAGCGCAATAAGGCCGTATTCAAAACGGTCCTAATCAATATGAATATTGCTAGGCTAGTTTCCTGGCTTCATGACAAATTGGCAGCTTTGTAACAGCAAGGTTTTCCTCTTTACGCCTTTCTCGTAACTCCATACAGCTTCGTTTTTTGGGAGCCGTGCTGCTAGCAGGACATTGGCCTTTTCGCCATGAGCAAGAGCGATGAACAAACTGGCCGCACGGTTGATTGAACGCACGGATAAGGTATGAATGAGTGCTTGAAGTTATGCTTTTCAGCACTTCAATCGATCGTCTGAGTGAATACAAATATGATGCGGCTAAGCAATGCTGGGGACAGGCGATCGCGAAGCCGTTGGTTAGGATTCGAATCAGCATCAAATGCCAGCCTAAGACTGAACCTTCTGAACCTTACTGGGATTTGGGTTGGTGATGGTCGAGGGATTGGGTGCGCTGCACTATGTATAAACTTCTGATAAATTCAATCGATGCAGGTGACGTATAGAATGCTGAACGCTCCTATCGAGAGATTGCAGCACCCCTGATCGCATAACGATTGACATCTCATGAATGAATCGTGTAGATGGATCGTGTGCATGGAGACTAATGAGTGGGTGTAGACGAACTTTTGGCAATTGCACCAATTGCACCCGCGATCGCTCCCACAATGACAAACGCTAAGAGGCCCGTTGCAAGACTCTGCTTATCGGCTGAATAGTCTGTCAGTCCGCCCCCGCTTAGAGCCAGCATAACGTTTACAGGAATAACCAGAATCGTGATGCAAAACAACCCTGACATCACACCGCTAAAGGCTGCTCCTCTGAGTATTTGGCGTGTTGTGCCCCCAACTGCACCCGCGATCGCCCCTAAGCCAGCAAACACAAGAGAAAACAGCCAGCTTAGAGGAGAAGCTAAGACACTAGCTAAGCTCATGCCATCGGTTTGTCGAAAGAATGGACCACCCCAGTTCAGCACGTAGTACACAAAAAGCAGGGCAACCAAAAGTTGGCTTACCCCACCTACAATGGCTCCAACCTTAATGCCTCGCATAGAACGGCTACCACCACTGATTGAACTAGATGCATGTTTTCTCATGGATGTTTGGGCGAAACGATCAAATTCAATTATTAGCGAGAAGTCATCTATCCAAAGTTATTTTATGTGTCGTAGCTTAAAGCAGAAATTAGTATCTTTGCAGCTCAAGCCCGATACCGCTCGGGTTCATATCCCGTTCACAATGGATCGGCATTGCGATGCAAACTCGTTCACGATTCGGTTGCATGCTTTATCAACTGGGTGGTAAAGCTTTCGTTGATGTAGAGTGTGAATCAATCATTTGGCCGCATCCAAGACTGATTCAACAATAAAGATTTATGATTTCTATGATTTAGAACCTTGTAGAGAATGAGTTATGGATTTCGCTTACAATTCTTAAACAAACGTGATAGGAATTGGTGGCACAGAATGGCTGACATTGTTGATATTGCGGTTGGTGCAGGTAATTTTCAAACATTGGTCACAGCAGTCCAAACTGCAAACCTGGTTGATGCGCTGAAAAGCCCTGGCCCCTTTACTGTTTTTGCCCCTTATGATGATGCGTTTGCCAAGTTGCCCCCGGGAACAATTACGACCTTGGTGCAGAACCCTCCTCAGCTAGGTCGCATTCTCACCTTTCATGTTGTTTCAGGGAAATACACAAAAGCAGATTTGATGGGGGTTGATCACTTGGTGTCGTTGGAAGGCTCTCCGATCCCCATCCACTCGACACCCGACTATTTTGAGGTTAAAAATGCGACCGTGGTTGCTGCCGATATTGAAGCGGATAACGGCATCATTCACGTGATTGACACCGTGATGCTGATGGGTTAAGTGATTCAACCTTCGACGAGCGGATGTAGGGACATGATGCCCGATCACCGAAATTTGGGCATCATTGGCCACTGACGGGATGAGTTTGCAATCAGGATAAACTCATTCACTCAGGCAAGAAAATGGCTCTGTCGTTGCTGCCCATCTGGTGGAATTGACGGCTGACACTTGAGGCGATCGCACATTGGCGATCGCCTTTTTGATTGGGGCAAAGTCATGGGAATCCATAATCGGCACAATTTTTTTATGTACCTTTTACACAAACTTAGAATTGATGACTGCATCCTTACCCAAAAATACAGTTGTAGGTGCGAGCAAAATTTGTAGACGAGGTAATGCTGAATGAAATGATTGTGAAACTTGTCTTGGTACTGAACGAGCCAGCTTTTCAATAACGATTGCCGTCTACAAAATATAAAGGTTTCGTAGAGGTCTGCACACAAAAGTTAAGCTTTCTGGCTGATGTACTATTCTAGAATCAATTTATAAACTCGGTGAAACCCCCTCAAGGCTGAGTTATAAGAGTATATAGTTTGCGAATAGCCATCTCTGGAGCCCGGTAGACCAGAGGTTTTGCTTGCCAGTATTGATTGCGTAAATAAATTCTTAATGGATAGTTAGTAATTGACTGGTTATATGCTTAAACCTAAATTGCTGCGAGTACCGCTCACAGCCTTAATTGCTATTCTTGGCATTACAGGGTTGCTATATTTGGTCGCGGCGAAGATCCTTCTACATAATTTTGTTCAGGTTGAACGCCAACTCATCCAACGTGATTTGCAACGAGTGCAAGGTACGATTCAGCATGATCTGAGCGTTCTTCAGACTGAAGCTTATGACTATGCTCAATGGGATGATACCTACATTTTTATGGAGGAGCAAGATACAAATTACTATGATGTCAATTGGTCAGATGCAACCCTTGAGAATTTGCAACTAAATATTGTTGCTTTAATCGATAGTTCATCTCAAATCCTGATTCATGAAAATTTTGACTTACAAAGTCACAAAAGGGTTCCTTTTCCGGCCATTTTTGATCAGTCCGGTTATCTCAATGAATCCTTGGCTCAGTATTTTGTGAATGAGGCGGGCAGTACAGGGATGCTTGTCTTACCAGAAGGCCCTGTTCTGCTGGCATCCAGCCCCATCTTGAATAGCCTGGGAGAAGGGCCCAGCCGAGGTACATTGCTTATCGGTCGGTATATCAATGACCAGGCGATCGCCCGATTAGCAGACCTAACGCAGGTTTCGGTGTCTGCTCATCCGGTTCAGAGTTCGTCTTTACCAACCGATGTCGAACAAGCATTGATGACGTTGTGCGATCGCCCTACCGAATCCTTCATTCATCCGCTTTCGGCAGACCGCATTGCTGGTTATGTGATGATGAAGGATGTGTTTAATCAGCCAGCGCTAATTGTTCGGGTTGATGCGGCGCGAGCAATTTACAAACAAGGGCTATTGAGCCTAAGTTACTTGGGGGCGGCGCTGCTGGTTGTAGGGTTGAGTTGTGGCAGTGCCATTTACACGCTGCTAAAACGGTTGACCCAGGCCATGATGGTGGAGCGCGATCGCCAGCACTTGGCAGCCTTGAATGAGAAATTAGAATACTTGGTGGAGCAGCGAACCACAGAGCTACGGGAACAAGCGCTTGCCCTGCAAGTTAGCAAAGAAGCCGCTGAAGTTGCAAGCCTTGCTAAGAGCGAATTTTTGGCAAATATGAGCCACGAAATCCGTACGCCAATGACGGCCGTTCTAGGATATGCCGACATCTTAGCCAGTACTGACCTGTCAGAGGAGCAGCAGGAATACCTGGAGCGTATTAACCAAAGCGGCAATAACTTGTTAGCCATTATTAATGACATCTTGGATTTATCCAGACTAGAAGCTGGAACCCTAAAACTCAACGCTCAGCTGTTTAATTTGCAAGAGTTGGTAACGAGCGTTATCAACCTGTTTCAACCCAAGGCGATTGACAAAGGTCTAGTGTTGAATGTGGAAATTGCGCCATCCATGCCGCATTCCTTGATTGGTTCTGTCGATCGTTTACGGCAAGTGCTCGTGAATCTCATGAGTAATGCGATCAAATTTACGATGGCTGGGGCCGTTGTCTTGCGAATTGAGCAAGAACCAACGGAAGACGAGTTTGGGGTAAAACTTCGGTTTAGTGTGCACGATACGGGTATTGGTATTGCACCCCAGGATCAAGAACGCATTTTTGAATCATTTACCCAGGTGGATTCTTCGCTCGCTCGCTCCTACGAGGGAACTGGTCTAGGGCTTTGTATTTGTCGCAAAATTGTGACCTTGATGGGAGGCGAAATTGGGGTTGAAAGTGCATTGAACCGAGGCTCTACGTTCTGGTTTACGGTGGTGCTGGAGCCAACAGCTCTCAGTGAACCATGGCCGGACATACCCCTTGACTCGACAATCCGAAGCACCGCTGCTGTGACAAAATCATCCACATCCGCTCGCATTTTGGTTGTGGAAGATGTTGAAATTAATCAATTTTTGCTGAAGCAGGTTTTGGAACGACTGGGATATGAATGCGATTTGGTCAGCAATGGGCAGCAAGCACTGGAACAATTAGCCGACAAACCCTATGAGCTGGTGCTGATGGATTGTCAAATGCCGATTTTGGATGGATATGAAACAACCCGTCGATTGCGGCGCTGCCAAAAACATCGCCATTATCAATCCCCGACGGTTGTCATTGGAATTACGGCTCATGCGATGGCGGGCGATCGCGAAAAGTGTCTGGCTGCAGGCATGGATGACTACATGAGCAAGCCATTTCGAATGAATGACTTAGGAAATTTGCTGAAACGTTGGTTGCAGCCAAACTCGTAGGGCTTTCTGTCCACCTCGGGTGAAACGAGCGTTAATCGCCAGAAATATGTACCACCAGTTCGCGCGAATGGCCGTGACGTCGATGTTCCCATAGGTAAATGCCCTGCCAGGTGCCCAACACTAACCGTCCGTTGGCGATGGGAATTTGCTCGGATGTGTGGGTGAGCACACTCCGAATATGGGCTGGCATGTCATCTGGCCCTTCGGTGCTGTGTACATATTGATAGCCTTCGGGCACCAGTTTGGATAGAAAATTTTCCAGATCAACTAATACATCGGGATCAGCATTTTCTTGGATGATGAGACTGGCGGAGGTATGACGCAGGAATAACGAGCACATGCCAGTGCGAATTCCTGATTCTGAAACGATGGATGCAATTTTGGATGTGACTTTATGTAGGCATTTACCGTTGGTTTGAACGGTAAGTGTACGTTGGTAATGAGACATCGGATAACTCCGGTTCGTAACGAAAGAAGGTGCGATCGCGCTGGCTAGCATTGTTTATCTACACCCACTGTAACGAATGCATTGATACACTAGCCCGACCAATAGTAAGTAAGGATAAACTGAAACAGGATCACCTGACGGGCACGACCTGGGAGGACGCAATGCATCATTGGTTGAGCCTGGATACTGTGATAGAACTCATGCTGGGTATTAGCCTGAGTGCTGCCTGCGGGTTTCGAGTGTTTGTGCCGCTGTTGGTGATGAGTGTGGCGGCAGTGCTAGGGCATGTGCCCCTCCCTGCAGATTTTGATTGGGTGAATTCAAGCCAAGCGTTGTGGCTGTTTGCGATCGCCAGTGTGGTTGAGGTGGGTGGCTACTATGTTCCCTGGGTCGATCACATGCTGGAAATTGTGGCGTTGCCGTTGGCGATCGCTGCGGGTACGTTGGTGACTGCTGCAGTTGCTCCCGAACAGTTGAATCCGTTGGTGCAGTGGACGCTGGCACTTGTGGTGGGGGGCGGCGCGGCGGGTTTAACGCGGGGGATGAACTGGTTTGTGCGCATCATTTCGACAGCGCTGTCGGCGGGGCTTACCAACCCTATTTTTGCCACCATTGAGCTAGCGATCGCCCTTGGGCTGGCGGTACTAGCGCTTACGGTGCCAGTGTTTGCTGGGGTGTTGGTTTTGAGTGTGTGGCTCCTGGCGGCTAACAAAATTCGTCGGTTTTTGGCCCAGCGCCAGCAATCTGCACAGCCACCAACTGCATAACCATCAACCGCATAACCGCTAACCTTGCCGGATGCGATCGCTCAAGCCTGTTCTCAATGTGTGGAAATTTGCTGCGGCTCTCTATCGGGCTTAGCCTCTCTAAGGCTGAGTTTTTCAGAGCTGTCTAGATAGGCGGAACCCAACCCATTTCCCAAAATTCGCCGGTTCACTAAACATCATGAACGAGACAAGAATCCTAAGAATTCTCTGGTAGCATCAAGAGCAATTCAGGTGCTGTCTTTTGGGAACTGGAATGAAAAGGGTTTGGTTTATTGCATTGGCGTCTCTCTCGTTTGCGGTTCCAATGACGATCGCTCCTCGTCTTGGCGCAACACCCATGGTTGCTCAACTGCCCGCCCAAGCTCTAGTTTTGACACAGGCCCCTGAACCTGTCGTGGAAGATGACGCCGACCTCTATCGCGATGCTCAACTCATTGCCCAGTGGATCTTGGCAGCAGGTTTGCTGCTAGGGGCGATCGCCATTGGCGCAGGTGTAGTGATGTATAACCGCAACGAAAAGTGGTATCGTATCGAATCCCTGCGAACAGCAGTCAAAGACTTTGAGCAAGATGAAGATATCTGGAAAGCCTTGAAGATTATGGACTTCGAGGAATATCGCGACTTTGAAACTATCTATAAAGGCAACAAACTCACCTTCAAAGTCAATAACGATATCCTGTGTCGAGCCCTAGCCACTCACGAAGAGCGCGCCCGCCAAAAAACCGACCTCGACAAACAAAAGTCTGATCTTGAAAAGCTCAATGCCGAAATCTTACAGGCTAAAAAACAAGCCGCCAAAGCTTTGGGCATGGCACCAAAAGATGCTTCCAATCGAGATATCGAATTGCTGGTAAGAACGGCAGCTGAAAAGAACTCGATCTATGCCAAGGAGCTTCAGAATTACCACATCGAAACAACATTGCGCGATTGGTTCAACAAAATGCTGAATGGATTAGAGCATTTTGGATATCTAATTGAGTCAGGAATGTTTAATTCAGAAGATTTGCGTCCATGGATGATCTATTGGATTCGGTTGATCGCCGATCGCGAATTCAAACGACCTGGTGCATCAAAGTTCTACGATCAGCTCTACACCTACATTCACGAATATGGATTTTCGGGTGTTCTCAAGTTATTTGAACAGTTTGGCTATCGCATCTTGCAGCCACCCTACCGCCCAACTGACTTTGTTGGCCTAATGCTAAAACCAGAGACAAAAACTGGTGACCATAAACTGAATGTAAAAGTCGCGCTGACGATGGCAAAAGCTGCTTATCTCAGCTATCAAGATATTAGCTACGTTGCTGAAATTTCGCGCCGTTGGAATTTTGAAATCAAAACAGATTTCTACTACATCAATAAACCTGCGCTAGATACTCAAGGTTTTATGATACGAACCGATGAGTATATCGTACTTGCGTTTCGTGGCAGCCAAGAAATTAAAGATTGGCAAACGAACTTTAAAACTAAGCTTAGTAAGTTTGCCGTGAAATCCAAAATGGAAGAGTTGCAAGAAGATACAACTCCACCCAAAGGCCAAGTGCATCGTGGATTTCAAGCGGCTTGGGAAGTCGCTGAATCCAGTGTGATTAAACAAATTCAAAAATGGAATCAGGACAGCGGCCAAACCCTACCCCTGTTGATTACAGGGCATAGCTTGGGAGGTGCCTTGGCAACTGTTGCGGCGTCTTCGCTGGTAAAGCAGGGCTTTAATATTCAAGGTTTATATACCTTTGGACAGCCCCGGGTCGGCGATATCATTTTTGCTGCGGAAATTGGGCAAGCATTGCAACATCGCGTTTTTCGCTTTGTCAACAACAATGATATTGTGCCTCACATTCCGCCGCCCTATTTACCGTGGAATCCATTTCACATTTATGTCCACTTAGGCCAACAGTATTACTTTGATGCCTTTGGCAACATGACCAATCGCCCCAACCCATTCTTCCGATTTTTTAACTTTTGGGTGGGAATTGCGCGCAATGCCTTCGAACCTGGTTTTTCGATGGTGAATGACCATCGTATGGAATACTATGTGAGCCGTTTGCAAAAAGCTCTAGATGTGGAAGTGGCGCGTGAGCGGATGGAGAAAGAGGATTTTCTCAGCTAGTTTTTCTCAGTTAGTTTTCTCAGTTAGGTTGATTCCGGTGGGTTAGCCGGGTTCTGTTAGCTCGGTTGCTTGGGAAGTCGATGGATGTGGCGAGTCTGTCGCTTAATGCGCAACCGACATTCCGCAGGTTGCTCTGGGAATTAAAGGGAGTGGGGATAAGCTGAGGGAGACGAGTTAGGATCGCCCCCTTGCAGATCGAGAACTTGGACCACTTGGGACTGATTGCGGGTGTTATTGA
>NZ_JBNXVR010000080.1:0-8117 GCF_050565595.1 Leptolyngbya sp. AN02str
TGGTCAGAGACTATGAATTATTGCCAGAGACATCAGAAACCTTGATTTACCTTGCCATGATCCGCATTATGGTCAGGCGACTGGCATAAAATTTGACGCCTCACATCTTTTCAAACACCCTCTAAGCTGTGGCGACAGTTATAGAATGGCCAGCAGCGTTCTTGGGACAATTTTGATAACGGGTTGAACCATTCAGCAGTCTACTGGCGCTCAAAAGAACCAGAACAATTTCATGGTTTGATACCCATTAATCTGTACGCGATACGACTCCAGTCATCGACTTGTATCTCTTGCTACTCAAAATTGTTAGGCCGCCTGAACGAATCACGTTTTGAAGTATGAATTAGTGTACAACTCTTCAGCGCAACGATTCATGCAGGCGAACTATATAACAACAGCAAATTAGCAAATCTTTACACTCTTTGTCCCCGATAGCCTGCGGTTCAGTATCCTCAGCCAAACTGCTGAGGTTCCTCAGCAAAAACCATTAATAAAGCGTCAAATCAGCATTCAAATCACATCACCAACCATTTTCCGATTTAGACTTAAAAAGGTTTTTTGTCTGTATAGGTGATTCGGCAGCAATATAGACTGCAGTTCACCTCCAGCTTTCACATTCTCTGCTTTCATTTATTGATAGAACCTATAGATTCCCCCCATAATTCACTCAATCTCCATTTTAGAAAGGCTGTTTCTGTTTACCTCAAGGTAGGTATTCCATCAGCAAATTGGCTGATCTTTCTTAGCCACTTCTGCATCTTTAAAACCTAAAAACTATAAGCACTCTTAGGCATATTTAGAGCCACCAATGCTGTTCAGTTAGCCAAAGATTTGTCTATCAACAATACAGCTCTAATTCTTCTTTAAATTCAATCGAAGATGTTAGATTTTGTGCCCATCAGTGAATAATACGATCGCCCTGGCAATGATTGAGAAACCTATTTAGAAAATTACTGATGATAGTTGGAGAGACCCATCGACTGTTTCACCGTAGGCGGGCGATCGCATCCCTCCTCACATATCATCACAATCTTTAACTTAAGTTTTTGTGTCCCTATCAACCTTTTCCATTCCTTCATTTGGCAATGTTGAATCTTCGATCCCTCTTTGAATAGAGCGACTCGTCCTCAGTTTTGAATACTCAACAATGCCCCAAAACTCATTCCCATCCCGTTACCACGGTCACCCGTTTCAGTCACCATGATTACCAGGCGAAATTTCACTCGGCTATCGTTATTTGGGTTAGGGCTCGGTTTAGCAAACTGTTCCGCTCCTTCACAGCTGGCTTCTGTCAATACCAACACCCAAGCGGATAACGAAGATCTTGTCATTTGGTGGGAGCAGGGGTTTCTCCCCGAAGAGAATGAGCAAGTCATTCAGCTCGTACGCAATTGGGAGCGCCAATCTGGTTTAACGGTCAACTTAAAGCTGTTACCCGTGAGCTTGATTGACCAGCAGTTAACCCAAATGTTGCAAGAGCCAGGAAATCCCAAACTGCCAGATATTGTGTATTCCGTAGGGGTGGATCCCAGTATTGCGCCGAAGTTGGCTTGGCGAGACCAGCTTTTGGATTTGTCAGAGGTAATCTCGCCAATTAAAGACCGCTACACTCCGGTTGCGCTAGAGCAGGTCGCTTATCGCAACAAGGTTCGGAACGAGCGCAGCTATTATGCTTTGCCGCTGTGGCAGGCAGATGACTACATCCACTATTGGGGCAATTTAATTGAGGAAGTGGGCTATCGTTCTACCGATGTGCCCACAGCATGGGAACCGTTTTGGAAGTTTTGGCAAACGGCCCAGCAACGGTTGCGATCGCAAAGCTATCCCGACATTTATGGGGTAGGACTGTGCATGTCTACGGTGGGGTTTGATACGTACACCTCGCTAATGATGTTTTTGGATGCGCACAATGTTGAAGCGGTGAACGCAGACGGAGAGTTTTTGCTGGAGGCTCCTGAAAATCGGCAGCGGATGATTGCGGCTTTGGATGAATACACGCGCCTGTATTTAGATGGATATGTGCCACCTGCAGCCTTGGAGTGGACTGGATCTGGCAATAACAATAGCTTCCTGGAAGGCAACATTTTGATGACTCAAAATTTGACCTTATCCATTCCCCTGACGCAGCAACTGCCCAACAATGTCTACAACCAAGATGCAGCCAAGCGATACAACCAAATTGTGACCATTGAACGGCCTCAAAAGCCAGATGGCAGCCCGTTGCTAACACGTAAGGGAATTAAGCAAGCGATCGTTCCCAAAACTTGTCCCCATCCTGAAGCTGCGAAGGATTTTTTGGCCTATTTAACTGAGCCCCAAAATATCAATCAGTTACTGACAGGGTTTAAGGGTCGAGTGCTGCCTGTAATGCCCCAGTTGTTTGAAAATTCACTGTGGAGCAACTCTACCGATCCTCATCTATCAACCGCCCTCAAGATTTATCAAAGCCCCGGTTCTACTCCTTACGAGGTCACCCATTCCGCCTTTAGCGAAGTTCAAAGCCAACAGTTATGGGCCAAGACGGTACTCAGGGTGATTCAGGATCAGGCTTCTGCAACAGAGGCCAGCGATTGGGCGATCGCACAAATCAAAAATATTTGGACGGAATGGGAGAAAGCGGTATGAAATCCTGGTTGAACAAAAGCCTATTAACCCAACTGGTCAGCTATTTTTCGATGCTGTCGGTCATTACAGTGGGCACAGTTGCTGTTGGCTCGTACTTTCAAGCCCGAAACTCGTTAGAGAAGGAAGTGATTAATCGTCTAACGGTAGCAGCCAAGCTCAAGAGCTATCAGCTAGATGAGTGGGCAGAGCAGCAATTGCGCGACATTTTGCTGGTGAGTCAAGAGGCCGCGATGCAATCTAGTATTCGTACGCTGCTGACAACCAGTCCCGATCAGCCAGCCTACCGTGCTGCTCGCCAAGAACTGAATCGCCTGACGACAAGTTTGATCGAAATTAAACCGAATCTCCGCAGCATCCGCATTACTCGCAACAGCGGGTATGTGGTTTTTGCGTCGGATGACCCCAGCTTGGAGGGCAGCTACCGTCCTCTGGGAGATCCGGCCACCTACTTTACGCGCGATCGCCTAGATATCGTCGTTCCTAATTTCTACATCTCCCCCAAAACCCAAAAAGCCGCGATTACCGTTGCCACGCCCATCATGGATCAACAGGGAGACCGGATGGCCGCGCTGGTTGCCGATCTCAACCTAGATGAGGTGGATACCCTCATTCGAGACAATACCGGACTGGGTGCAACCGCAGAAACCTATTTAGTGGGTCAGGCCAAAGGCAAAACCATCTTTATTTCCAAACAGGCTGGAAATGACAGCGGCGAGGCTGCACCCAGCGAAGCTATCAACAGCGAAGGAATTAACCGCGCCATTGAGCAACAAAGTGGATTTGGCCGCTACACCAACTACGAGGGCGTGCCAGTCGTGGGAGTGTACCGCTGGCTACCCGAACAAAACTTGGCGCTCCTAGCCGAAATCAGCCAAACCGAAGCCTTTTTACCCGCCCAACGCCTAGCCCGAAACATTTTGGTGATTGGATTTTTGTCCTCGGGTGTGATGCTAGTTGCGGTTTATGTGTTGTCACGACGCATTACTCGACCCATTTTGGCGATCGGCGAAGCTGCGACCCGCCTCGCCCAAGGCGACCTGACCCAGACCGTCCCTGTGATGACCCAGGATGAGGTGGGAACCCTGGCCCAAACCTTCAATGAAATGGCGGGTCAGCTCAAGACCTCGTTTACCACCCTAGAGCACCGTGTTGCAGAACGCACCGCTGAGCTGGCACAGGCCAAGGAACAGGCCGACTCAGCTAACCAGGCCAAGAGCGAATTTTTGTCGAATATGAGCCACGAGCTGCGCACCCCGCTCAATGGCATTTTGGGCTATGCGCAAATTCTTGGACGGGCTAAGGGTTTGTCTGCGAAGGAGCAAAATGGCATCAGCGTCATTTACCAATGCGGAACGCACCTGCTGACTTTGATTAATGACATTCTTGATCTGTCTAAAATTGAAGCCCGCAAGCTAGAGTTAGCGCCTACGGCGGTGCATTTACCATCGCTGTTGCAGGGTGTGGTGGAAATGTGCAAAATTCGGGCTGAGCAAAAGGGCATTGAGTTTGTTTACAGCCCTAGTTCACGGCTGCCGGAGGGGGTTGCTGTCGATGAAAAATGCTTGCGGCAGGTAGTGATTAACTTGATTGGAAATGCGATTAAATTTACCGATCGCGGCTCAGTTGCATTGCAGGTTGATGTCTTAAAGGTGACAGCTGATTATGCAACCCTGCATTTTCGAATCACTGACACGGGTGTGGGAATTGCCGAAGCCGATCTATCTAAACTGTTTCAAGCCTTTGAGCAGGTGGGCGATCGCCGCCGACAAGTGGAAGGAACGGGTCTGGGATTGGCGATTAGCCAACGAATTGTGCAGCTGATGGGAGGCGAAATCCAGGTTAAAAGCCAACAGGGTGAAGGCAGTGAATTCTTCTTTACCGTAGAGTTACCGTTAGTTGAAGATTGGGTACGGCAGCATCGTGGAACCGACGGAAACGATCGCATTATTGGCTACACTGGCGATCGCCGTCGCATCTTAGTTGTTGACGACCGCTGGGAAAACCGCACCGTTTTGTTAAACCTGCTAGAACCTCTCGGCTTCATCATTATCGAAGCGGAAAACGGTGAAGAAGGGTTGGAAAAACTGCGCACCCAGTCCCCCGATCTCGTCATTACCGATTTAGTTATGCCTGTGATGGATGGGTTTGAACTATTACAGCGTATTCGCGACACAGAAGAGCTAAAGCAAACGAAAGTCATTGTTTCCTCTGCATCGGTTTCGCAGCTCGACCAGCAAATGGCGATTAGTAACGGTGGAGACGACTTCTTATCAAAGCCGGTCGATGTTGATACTCTGTTCCACCTCTTGGCAACTCATTTGAATTTGAGCTGGGAGTACGACATGGAAGTCGCCAATCTCACCACCTCAGAAGAATCCGCCCCAACCCAACTTGTCCTGCCACCGAGCAATATCTTGGAAGAACTCCTGTATCTTGCCGAGCAGGCCAACCTCAAGGTATTACGGGAACAGGTTGAGCATCTTTCCACAAGCAACAAAGCTTATACGACGTTTTCAGAGTCGATTCTTCAGTTGGCTAAGCAGTTCAGAGTCGAAGAAATTGAAGAACTATTGCAACGCTATTTGATTCAGTTAGTTTAGGAACTGCCCATGTGGTGCGACATCAAAATCCTGGTGGTAGATGATACACCCGCTAACTTGGAGATCGTTACGGAAATCCTGTCGTCGATCGGATATGGAACGGCGACTGCCATTAGTGGCGATCGCGCCCTCAAGCGCCTGCAAACCTACACACCAGACCTCATCTTACTGGATGTGCAAATGCCAGGTATTGATGGGTTTGAAACCTGCCGACAAATTAAAGCCAATCTGGCCACCGCTGACATTCCAATCATTTTTATGACAGCCCTCAGCGATGCCGAAAGCAAAGTGCAAGGATTTGAGCTAGGGGCAGTCGATTACATTACCAAACCCTTTCACGAGAAGGAGTTGCTGGCACGGGTAAAAACCCATTTAAATCTGCGGCAATGGAGCAAAGCGCTAGAGGACAGCGTGGCAGAGCGAACTCACGAATTGCAGATAGCGCTGGAGCAGCTCAAGCAATTTCAGCTCAAGCTCATTCAGGCAGAAAAAATGTCAACGCTGGGGAACCTGGTCGCCGGGGTAGCCCACGAAATTAACAATCCGACCGGATTCTTGAAGGGGAGCATTAGCAACGCCAAAGAATATGTGCAAGATCTGCTCACCCACATTCAGCTGCGGCAGCAGTATGAGTCACAGGTTCACCCGGCAGTCAAAAACCATGCCGAAGATATTGACCTGGAATTTTTGTGCAAAGATTTGCCCAAGCTAGTTGATTCCATGCAGAGCGCAACCGATCGCATCATCAGCATTAGCACTAGCCTGCGCACATTCTCTCGCAGTGATACGGAACATCAAATTGCGGCTGATATTCACGAGGGCATTAACAGCGCCTTACTGATTTTGAAATATCGTTTGAAAGATAACCAGTATCGTCCAGCGATTGAAGTCATTCAAGATTATGGAAATTTACCCAAAATTGAATGCTTTCCTGGACAGTTAAATCAAGTGTTTATGAATATTCTGGCGAATGCGATTGATATGTTTGATGAAATCGCTCAAGGATGTTCATTGGAAGAATTAGAAGCTAAGCCTCAACAAATTACAATTCGCACTGAGATGATTCAAGATCAGGTGCAAATTCGGATTCGCGATAATGGCAAAGGTATCACGGAGGATGTGAAGGCTCGCGTTTTCGATCACTTGTTTACGACTAAGGGGGTCGGCAAAGGGACTGGGTTGGGGTTGGCGATCGCCCACCAAATCGTGACTGAACAGCACCAGGGCACGCTAGACGTGTATTCAGAACCGGGCCAGGGCACTGAGTTTTGCATCCAAATTCCTGCCCATGCCGCTGTATCCAACGTATCTGTTGGCACGCGAGACTAACCAACGTCTGGTCTGGTCAAAACCTGGGGCTGCCCCTTGCCGCATGGGCAGGGGAGCACCGATAATCGGCATAGCGTAATTTCATGCCCAGCAACATTTACCCAGTCGCCCGAATCTGATGCATTGCTGATGGCAAAGAACCCATGAACATTACCATTATTGGCTGTGGCTATGTCGGAACAGCGATCGCTCGGTACTGGCACCAGGCATCCGAGCATCAGCTCACGGTCACGACCACCACGACCGATCGGTTAGAGGAACTTGGCGCGATCGCCCAGCGCAGCGTTGTATTGCAAGGTGCCGATGCCAGCGCATTGCACACTGTCCTGCAACACCAGGAGGTGGTTGTGGTGACGGTGGCCCCAACTGGCAACCAGCAGGTAGATGCTGACGGCTACGAGCAAACCTATTTAGGAACCTGCAAGAACTTGGTAGCGGTTTTGCCCCAGGTACCCACAGTGCGGCAGGTCATTTACACCAGCAGTTGCTCGGTCTATGGCGATGCCCATGGCAACTGGGTCGATGAAACCACCCCCATTACTCCCGATAACCGCCACAGCGAAATTTTGTATGAGGCGGAGCAGATTTTGCTATCGGGGGCAAAAGCCCATTTGCGACCAGATGTGCGAATTTGTATATTTCGGATGGGGGCCATCTACGGGCCAGGACGCGATATAAAACATCGATTTGCCAAGCTGGCAGGCACCACCCGTCCGGGAACGGGGGAGCACTTCACGAACTGGACCCATGTGGATGATATTGTGGCGGCTGTGGAATTTGCGCGCGATCGCCAGCTCCACGGCATTTACAACCTGGTTGGCGATACACCCGTAACCGCCCACGAACTGATGGATCGGGTTTGTGAGCAGAGCGGTTTGCCAGCAGTTCAGTGGGACCCAACTGTACCGCGCAGCCGCTCAAACAATCGACGCGTCTCGAACCAAAAGTTGCAGCAACAGGGTTACCACTTTCTCCATCCCGCGCTCGAAATTTAGGATGCGGGCTGATCCGATTGTTTATCGGGTTGGCTCAGCGCTTTATATCAATTCGACTTATGTTAGCTAACGTCAGTTTCGGTTAAGGGCATTTTTGCGTGCGCGACGCGCACGCAAAAATGGGCACTTCAGCTTATCCATAACTCAGGTTAGCTACAAATCCTGTGTTGCTCCATGCCCGCCCGCGAATGAATTGCGGGCTAATGAGGGAAAGTCCTGGCCGGACTAAGACCCGGCTACAGAATCTCTTTCAGTTCACGTTTTGTGGGCTTACCAGGCTAGTCCAACGTCAGTTTCGGTTAAGGGCACTTCAGCTTATCCAAAACTCAGGTTAATCCACAATTCATTCGTGGGCGACGGGATCTGTAGCCCGACGATAGAAAACTAATATTACACCAGATATCCTGCCTGAATCGTTTCGCAGCTCCGCCACGCAACGATTCATCCGACATTCCGCAGGTTGCTCTGGGAATTAAAGGGAGTGGGGATAAGCTGAGGGAGACGAGTTAGGATCGCCCCCTTGCAGATCGAGAACTTGGACCACTTGGGACTGATTGCGGGTGTTATT
>NZ_JBNXVR010000081.1:0-7922 GCF_050565595.1 Leptolyngbya sp. AN02str
CCGCAGTCCGGTCAATTGCTTCGCCAACATCCTGTGTGGGCTGATTGCCTATTGCCACCAGCCGAAGAAGCCTGCTCTGAGATTAGATTGGGCTTTGTCTCCTGCGGCTTAACCATAACTGAGGTTTTTCAAACACCCTCTTAGGTAGCTTCAGTTACTTAGTTGGAAGACTCTGGAGACTTTCCCGTTAAAGTACGATCAGGAAATCGTCTTGAAATAAATGCCAGCTATGTTCAGCGAATCCACATACCAATGGATACCAAAGGAAGGGATTGCATTGGATGCGGTTGACAGGATGAAAGCACATTTCCATAAACCTTCGGAACCCATGGGGGAAGCATGGTTTATGGGCGAACAAAGACGTATGTTCTATGAGTTCATAGAGCAACCAATTGAAGAAGTTCCTGTCGAGATTTTGTCAGAAGCGCTGACTGAAATGTCCTCTGGAATTTGTTGTTTCGGCCATAGATATGAGTGGGATCAATGGTTTAAATATCTGCTACCCTATTCGATTACTCGCAGCCATGAGTTGACGAGGGGTGGAACGTTGCTTATCCAAGATGTTGCAACAACATTTATGAGCGTTTATTGGAAAGAAATTCCAGAAGAGTATCCTGAATTTCGAAAGGATGTTCTTAACTCATTATCTGTTGGTCTTATGGTTGCCAATTTATGGGTTGATTATCAAGATGAGCTGACAGGAACTGCATACCCCAAATTCAAGTTCCAAATTTGGAGACACAAAAACGGAACTTTACTAATGGACTGGAATGCGAGACAAGCAAGTAGCGATCTCTCATCAATGATGTTCTTCTGCCTAAAGTACCTGGAGCCAAAAGAGATCTCTAGCTGGATACACTCTTGCATTTCAATCTATGATCCATACTGGAGAGGCGCGCTGTCAGTTTGGTTATTGGGAGCTTGCGATTTATTGTGCCAATCTATAATCGTTCCTTCTGACGTTGAGAGAGCTATTCCTCAGGTCGCTTGGGAAGGCTCACGTATGACTGGTTCTAGTATTGGTTCGATAGATGCAGAACACCCGCAAACCAAGGTGATCGAGGAGTACAACGACAATAAATATTTTCTTCCTTGCGAGAACATTCAGGCATTACGCGAGGCAATCAATCATCTCGTAACGGATGAGCTAATTTTAGGCTGGAGGGATGTATTTTCGCGTGACCCATTTCTCTGGGAGAGTACACGCAATGTCCCAGAAAGTTTGCTTTCGAAAATGCCATTGCTAGCCACCTAAATTGCACTCTATCGGAACGTTTTAAGGTAGTTTTTTGAATTGCAAAAGCTGTTTGCGTCCGGTCAGCGCAAATAGTAAGGAGCATCAAACCGTTGGGGCGATGTCGCTCGCATTCCAGTCCATGGGGCGAACCAGGAATGCCGAGTGCTAGGCCCCAACGGTTTGTTCTTCAAATCGGCGACAGCCTTGTAACCCTAGAGTAGGGTTTTGGCGATAGTCGTCGGTTGGCTCATAGGTGGTAATGGTGCGATCGCTCCCCACGTGATAAAGGTACTGTGCGCGGGGGTCGTAGTTTACCCCTACCTTCAGGTTCGAAAAGTCATCTTCCGAAAACTCAAATCCAAACCGCACAACCAGTTGCGCAACCAGCACTTCTGGTGTTTCGGCGGTTTCGCTTGAGAGATCGCGCTCCTGCCAAAACTTGTCGAGAAAGGAGACAAGCGTTGGCATCATTTTTTGAGGTGCGCCGTTGCGGCTGGCAAAAATAATCGCTGGATTGCCGTCAACAACAATGTGACAAGGGGTAGCAGACATAAATGCAGACTCCTGGTTGAATGCTCCCGGGGTGATGGAATCGAGGGTGCGATAGGGGGAGTTTGAACAGAATCAATGTGCCCCACAGAGTTGGGCAATTGCAGACTCAAACCCGAGGCGAGTGCGGCGGAACAGTGCTTAGCCGCTGGGCTGTACGCAGCACCTGTCCGGCCAATATTGCAGCACCAAACCCATTATCTATGTTTACGACGCCAATTCCTGCTGCGCAGGAGTTCAACATGGTGAGGAGAGGGGCAAGGCCACCCAAGTTTGCTCCATAGCCAATGCTGGTCGGAACGGCAATGACTGGACAGTTGGCCAATCCAGCCACCACGCTCGGCAGGGCACCTTCCATACCCGCTACCACCACGATCACGTCGGCCTCTTGAATGAGGTGCTGGTTGCGCAACAGCCGATGAATGCCTGCCACGCCCACATCCCACAAGCGCTTAACTTGAAAGCCAGAAAGTTCGGCAGTGATGGCGGCTTCTTCGGCAACGGGCAGATCGGCGGTGCCTGCCGAAACCAGGGTGATGGCTCCGGCATGGGTTGGTTTGGGCAGGCCAGATGAGGTAAGGTCGCGGGTTTGAATGAGGGCACAAATGCGCGCCATGGGAAAGTAAATGGCGTCGGGAATGCGCGATCGCACGACTTCATACACGGCGGGCTCGATGCGGGTTGCCATCAGCACCGGAGTTTGGGAGCGCATCGCATTCATGATTTGTACGATTTGCTCTGGCGTTTTGCCAGGACCCCAAATAGCCTCAGGAAAGCCAGTCCGCAGCGCCCGGTGATGATCTACTTTGGCGAAGTCGGCCACTGGCTCGTAGCCGAGGTGTTTGAGCTTTGAGAAGGCGGCTTCGGGGTCGAGTGCGCCAGAGGCGACAGATTGCAGCAGGTCGCGGATGAGATCGGGATGGGTCACAGGCAGAGAGATTAGAAAAGAACGACGAACGAACCGTTAAGCATGGTAGCCGAGTTGAGCCCTATTGCAGTCAACTCTTCCCCATCCTAGCCCCAGGGTTTCGCCTTGGTCATGGCACCAGTGGTTTGCCAAGTTTGTTTTTGTGAGGGTGTACCGTGCAAAGCTCAACACTCTCACCAACAAACGTAAAGTTGACGGGCCACTAGGACTCAAACCGAAGCTCTGCGCGATCGCCATCTAGCACCACGGGAACCCCAACAGGCAAAGCAGCATTTTCGCCATCGTGACCAAAGGGAAGGGCCGCCACAACGGGAATTCCCAAATCACAGAAGCGATCGCGCAAAACTCCCTCAACCGTAAAGCTGGGAATATTGGTTGGGGGTTCGCACTGGCTAAAGCGCCCAATGGCAACGCCCCGCACCTTGGAAAGAGCACCGCACAATCGCCACTGAGTCAGCATGCGATCGACACGATAGGGCGCTTCCGACACATCTTCAATCGCCAAAATCACGCCATCTAAGTCGGGCATGTGGGGCGTATGCAACAAGTGGGTCGCAACGGTGAGGTTTGCTGGCAACAGCAGCCCCGTTGCCGTGCCACCCGCCCACTTTTCCCCTTTGATTGGCGCTAGGGAATGCCCCTGGACGCAATCCCATAACCGCTGCTGCGACCAGGCAGGTTCAGCTGATAGCGTGGTCAGCAATGGCCCATGAATTCCCGCAATGCCCTGTACGGCCAAGCTCCACAGCAATCCGGTAATATCCGAAAAGCCAATCACCCACTTGGGCTCATCAATTTTCCAGGTCCAGTCTTCGAGCAGGCGCATGCTACCGTAGCCGCCTCGGGCACATAACACGCCCCGACACGCCGGGTCGTTCCAAGCGGCAGCAAGCTGAATGCGTCGGTCTTCGTCGGTGCCAGCCAGGTATCCCCAGCGGCGATCGTAGCTGGGGGGCAACTCGACCCGATAGCCCTGCGATCGCCACAGCTCGACACCTCGATGAAAAAGTTCAATTTCTCGGAGGGCACCACTGGGTGCAATCACGTGCAGCAGATCGCCGGGTTGAAGCGGAGCAGGAAACTGACAACGAAGCATAAGAATGGGGTATCGGAAAGGGGGCGGGACAGAGAACGGCCTCCAAAATGCAGACACCAAACACGAGAGATTGGCAGCTGCTTTGGAGGATAGGTCGGGTTTAGCCGACTGGCTTTTTCACATATTGAAAAATGCCAAGGGCGATCGCGCGCCCTAGGGCCGTTTGGTAGGCAGGATTTGCAAGGTTTGCCGCATCCCGAACTCCGGTAATAAATCCAGTTTCTACTAGCGTGGCAGGCATGGTGGTATTGCGAATGACGAAAAAATTGGCCTGTTTGACTCCTCGGTCAATGGGTTTGACCGCTTGCACCAGGCTGTTGTGTACGGCAGAAGAAAGCTTTGCCCCTTCGAGCGAACCTGGATAGTGAAAGGTTTCCAACCCGTTAATTTCGGGACGACTCAGCCCCACCGAATTGGCGTGGATACTCACAAATGCGTTGGCTTTGACCGTTTCGGCGATCGCCACTCGTTCTTCCAGCGAGACTGTTTTTTCCGTGTCGCGGGTCATGACCACCCGAATATTGTAGTTGCGAAGCACAGCTGCTGCCTCTAGCGCGATCGCCAGCACCACGTCAGTTTCCCGCAGACCATTGATGCCAATCGCACCGGGATCATTGCCACCATGACCGGGATCAATGACCACCAGCGGATTTTGCGGAACGGGATCGGGCGGAGTGCCACCATTTCCTGGATTTTGCTTGGGATCAACAATATAGGACGAGGCAATGGCAGGCGATCGCCCTGCTTGTACCAGCGCTTGATAAACCATGGCCGAAACTTCGGCGCGGGTGGCATCGCGCATGGGATTGAGCTGCGCCAGGTTGGGATAATTGACCACCAGATAGTTGGCGGTGGCACTGGCGATCGCCGCCTGAAGCGCTGGATTCGTAATGGCACTCAAATCCTGATAGCGGTTGATCAGCGCTAAATCTCCTGGGGGTAACTCCAAGCCATTCACCAGCGACAGCAGCACCTCAATCCGCAGAATGTTTTTGTCGGGACGGAATAGACCATCGCTCCCACCAGACAGCAGCCGACCGCGATACACCCGCTGAATAGCACCGGCTGCCCAATGGCTGGCAGGCACATCGCTAAATTCCATGCCCGCTCGCTTGGGCAACGGGTTGAATGTGTTCACCAATAGCGCAGAATACTGAGCGCGAGTCATCGGGCCATCGGGCATAAACTTGCCGTCGGCAAAGCCACTTACCAATCCCTGGCTAGCCAACCCGCGCACAAAGTCCAACGCCCAATGATTTTGCACATCGGCAAACGAAACCGAGAGTGGATTGGGCACCACAATATAGGGCGAGGCGATCGCCCGAGCTTGCCCGGTCACCACCAGCGTTTGGTAAATGATGGCGGCAATTTCTGCTCGGGTAATGTCCACCATGGGCTCAAATCGATCCACATCGGGATGGTTGACGACGATGCGCTTTTGGGTGGCGGCCGCCAGGGGAATTGTCGCATAGGTGGGAATTTCGGCGCGATCGCGATACACGCTCAAAAACTCAGGATTGCCCCCCAGCAACTCCAACCCGCTCACCAGCGAAACAATGGTTTGCACTCGGGTTAGGTTTTGCATGGGGCGAAAGGTGCCATCAGGAAACCCTGACAAAAAGCCCATCGACTCAGCTTTGGCGATCGCCGCTGCTGCCCAAAAGTTCGATGGCACATCCACAAATCCGGTATTGCCCCGCCGTGGTGGCAAGTCAAATGCCTTTGCCAACAGCGCCGCATACTGCGCCCGATTAATCGGCACCTCAGGCTTAAACGTGCCATCTCCATAGCCCGTGAGAACGCCCCGCGCCACCAGCTCACGAATAAACGGCTCGGCCCAATGCCCAGCAATATCGCTCAAGTTTACCTTGGCAGCTTCGGCGCTTGGGGCCGGGGCTGGAACGGGAGTCGGAGCCGGGGCCGGGATGGGCGTGGGCACTGGGGCCGGCCTCGAAACCACGGTTTGAATCTGGCTGACAACCGTGCTGGCGGCAAATTCCACAGGTTTGGCCGTCGCGGGCGCACCCACATTCACCCGCACAGGATTGATTTGGTTCCCCACCGAAATCAGCGGTGTATTGCTCAAGTTTCGGACATCAGAGCCGGTGTTTTGCTGAAACACATTACCACCGGGATCTTGGGGTCTCCCCACATCGGGAACTGCCGTGTTCAGCAGCAGCAGGCCATCTTCGGTGTTGCGTTCGGCCAGGTTGTTGCGTAAGACCGGGCGGGCCGAGCCAGATACTACAATGCCGCAGCGGCTATCGGTAATGCGGTTATCGGCTAGCAGAGGGGACGCATTATCACTAATGGCAATGCCATAGCCCGTTTGGCGAAAGGTGTTGCGGCGCACTTCACCTTTGCTGTTGCGTGTGAGGGAAATGCCGCTGGCAGCATTGCGGTCAAACACGCAGTCCAAAATTTCGGGCGTTGCAGTGCCGGTGGTCATCACGCCTTCGCGCCCACAGTTGACAAAGGTGCAGTGGGCAATGGTTGGGGCTGTCGATTCAACCCACGCGCCAGTCCCCCGCTCCTGCCGATTGGATACGGTCACGCCGCGCAGTTGAGCTCCGGTTTCCAGGCGTAAAGTGGCTACCTGCCGTGCAAACACCGCACTCATCAGCTCGCCACCACCATCAATCACCAGGTTTTGGCCTTTTGTATTTTCGTCCCCTAGAATTTCGACGCCTGATGGCACCACCAGCGGAAATACCTCGCCACTGGCGGCACTGTAGGTGCCATAGGCCAGCCGAATGGTGCTGCCTGCTGTGGTCCGACGTAACGCACGGGTAATCGTTTTGTAGGGTTGGGCCTGGGTTCCGCTGGCGTTGTCGTTGCCGCCGTTAGGGTTTACAAAAATTGTTTGACTAGAGACTGCTGACACCATAATGCCGTTCCTGTAGCGATTGCTGTTGGGCGCAGATCATGCCGTACTAGGGTCTGCTTTCAGAATCTATCTATATGTTTTTGCACAAAGCGCACAAACCATAGATCTTGCCAACTAGCTCTAAAACACGCCCTAATATAATTTGCGGCCTGATTTTTCGGTTAGGGGTTGCTGAGCCGTTTCTCCTAAAGTTCGGCGATCGCCCAACTGCTCCCTGCCCATAAGCTGAGTGGATGCACCTGCTTTCTCCATATACGATGGCACAGGTTTTTGTATCTGCTGCACTTGGTTTTCTCAGCCTGGGTCAAAGTGGACCGCACCGAGGATAAAACGCAACCAACCGCTAGCAAAACCGTTGGTCTACGGTTGCGCTATGTTAGCAGTGCGAACTGTCGGTATGATGAAAGGCAACGTAAGGCTTTGCGAATGCAGAGCATACAGAAACTTCAGCACCTCACCTGGAGTATTTGTTCTTACGATAGCTGGCAAAAACTGGCGTTAAGTTGATGAAACATCGGTTGGAGTATGGTTGCGTTTGTGTTGGGATTTAACCTTGTGCTGTCGGTGTTGCTGTGGGTTGTGGCCTGGCACGTTTGGGCATGGCGACGCAAGCTTGCTCGGGCTGCGCACTCGTTGGCCATGGCAGAGCGGTCTACCCATCAAGTTTTGGTCAATGCCCCGGAGTGGATTTTGCGCGGACAGGTCGAATCAGCTGGCCTACGAGAGCAGTACTATCTAGCGCAGGTGCAACTCCAGCAGGCACGGCAAGCCCTAGCGGTCATTAGCGCTGGTGTGGCGTTGTGGCGCGGCTCTCTTGGCAAACCCAAGCGGTCGTCCACTCGCAAGCGGGGCAGGTGGTTGTAGGGACACTTGTTGATTCGGCAACAGCGGGAATTCAGCGCAAACAGCAGCGATAGACAAGTGTTGTCCCGTTGTCGGACATCTCCTCGCTGCTGCCTAGCCTAAGGTCTGTCGCATGACCCAGTGTTCAAATTCGCCAACTTGAAAGTCTTCGTCAGGATTTTGAGGCCATCGTTGGCGATCGCCCCTCTCATTGGGCTGCTCTCGCAAGAATACATATTGGCACTCCACATCCTTAAGCCGATATTCCGCAGGTTGCTGGGAATTAATTAAGCAGGTAGTAACGGCAGTAAGGTAGGCCCAAAAGTTGGATGATTTTAGAGCGCTCATCCATCAGATTACTGACCTGCTGAGCTTGCCCGAT
>NZ_JBNXVR010000026.1:0-82784 GCF_050565595.1 Leptolyngbya sp. AN02str
CAATAACACCCGCAATCAGTCCCAAGTGGTCCAAGTTCTCGATCTGCAAGGGGGCGATCCTAACTCGTCTCCCTCAGCTTATCCCCACTCCCTTTAATTCCCAGAGCAACCTGCGGAATGTCGGTTCCAGTAGTTGCAATGCCATCTTAGGGCCTCAAGTCTCGGTTGATAGTTCAGTTGAGTTGGCATCAGAATTCGTTCCCCATGAAAATCTCGGATTGGTTTCGTATCCGCTAGCGTCTCTTCATAAAATCGCTCGTCGGGTACCACAATTCTGTAGCTATCATCAATGCCAAACCAACCATGGTCAAATGCCCAATGGTGATTTTTACAAAGGGAAATGCCATTGTCAAAGCGATCGTCCCGAAATTCAGCAAACGGCTTGATGTGCGCTCCGTCTACAATATTCTGATTATCCTGACTAATTACTTTCAATTTACAAAAAACACAGCGCTGTTCATAGAGAGAAACAACCACTCTTCTAAACGCCGCATTTCTAATAAACATTTCTTCTTCATCCTTTAAATCTTCTACCTGATAAACTGCACCCCCTTGTTCAGAGAGCTGACGCTGAATATTCTCGAATTCATCGACTTCGTAGAGCTTTTGAAGCTGAATCTCTTGATGAGGAAACCAGGTTTGCATCAAGATGTTTGCAAATTGAAGTCGTGTAATAGGGGATTGCAGCAGCTCAAAGAGTTCAGGATCGGTATAGGCGTATCTTACGGCGTTTCGCAACACTGATAAGCCTGGTTTGATGGATGCAAGGTTTCCTTCATAGCTCATGATAGGAGCCAAGTGCCAAAATTTATCACCTGTCAGATGAAAGAATGGAAGTGCAATCTTGGCTTGGTGGTGGGTTATGACTAAATTGGACCAGTATTTCAAGAACGTAGCAATGAGCTCTGGAGAAAGGTAGATCTGATTGGTTTGAATCTTTTTCTGTTCAATTAGCTCCGTAACCGCTAGTAAGAGAACTGGCTTGTGTGGAGCGTTTATCCCCTTTTTTCTATTAACGTTGAGCTTTGCGAACTTTCTAGCGTAGTAATCCAGGTCTTTTTTCATTGCTTACGACCAAGCTCTTCACAGCCATTTCCAAAATACGCAGGAAATCTTGAAACCTATCAGCTTGTTAGATTTCTTCAACCAAGCGTTCACTGAAACATCTTCCTCATGAATCTAAGGGCCAAGACGACTGGATAGTCCGAAGGCACAAAGCGACCGATGGGCTTGTTGGAACGGTTTTGGAAGCTACAGACCAGGAAAACTTGGTGCAGTTACTTCGCAAGCTTTTGCTGTCATTTGAGGAGTGATTAGCCAAATCATGGCAAAATGTGCAAGATTTGGGGATGAGAAATAGAAACATCAACGCTGTTGATCATGTTAGACAAGAGCCAATATTTAGCCGTCAGTGAAGTGATTAACTGGAAGTATCCGGCTGTGCTAAGACAGGCTCGACACATTGCACAAGGACATGCAACAGATGTGGCGATCGCCCAAGCCTGTTTTGAGTGGGTGCGCGACACGATCTATCACAGCGTTGACTACCGTATGAACCCAGTCACATGTCGGGCATCCGACGTGCTGCGCTATGCAACCGGCTATTGCTATGCCAAAAGCCATTTGCTAGCGGCTCTACTGCGGGCCAACCACATTCCAGCAGGGTTTTGCTATCAACGCTTGAGTATCGATGATCGGGGTGCGCCCTATTGTCTGCATGGAATGAATGCAGTGTACCTGTCAGATTTTGGCTGGTATCGGGTCGATGCTCGCGGCAATCATAACAGGATCAACGCTCAATTCATGCCACCTGACGAGCAGTTGGCCTACTCAATTCGGCTACCAGAAGAGGCTGATTTTCCTGCAATCTTGGCAGAGCCGCTCTCGTGTGTGGTGCGAGCCCTGCAAACTCAAACAACATGGACTGCGATGCAGAACCATCTGCCTGATTTGTCACCCCACCAAGCCAAACAGCTTGGGCTCATGGCGGGTTGCTAGCGCATACTCTTGTGAAACAGACTGAACCAATCTAGATTGCAAGAGCCTGGCTTGTTTGATATAGAGTAACCCAAGTTTCAACATAAATTTTCTGGGTGAGGCTGCATGGGCAAATTACGAACCGCTGCTGCACCGGGTTGAATTCATCACAGCCTCTAGAATTCTAAGAATTCAACCAGTGTGTAGGAATCAAGATGATGACTTTTGCAAGCATGCTCGCCCTATTCAGTGCCATGGTGGTCTTGGCTGCACTTCCGAGTGTGAGTGTGCTTGTGGTATCTATGCGATCGGCAATGCTGGGGTTTCTGCATGGCGCCGTTACTACATTGGGCATTGTTGTGGGGGATGTGCTGTTTATTTTGGTGGCACTTTGGGGCTTATCGTTCCTGACGGAAGTTTTGGGAAGTTCAGCCTCGCTTATCTCCTACCTAGGTGGTGCCTATTTAATTGGCTTAGGAATTGGATTATGGAGATCTCAGTCTAAACAGGCAGATATAGAAGTTAGAGGGAAAGCTTCTTGGATGTCGAGCTTTTTGGCTGGATTATTGATCACCTTAGCCGATCAAAAGGCCATGTTGTTCTACTTGGGCTTCTTTCCAGCATTTCTAGATATTTCATCCGTATCCTATCAAGAGACAATCGTTCTGCTGGCGATCGCCATAGTCGCTGTAGGGGGCGTCAAGCTGATTTATGCGCTCTTAGCGAACCAGTCTAAGCTACTCATGCATTCTTCAATTCGCCACAGTCTCAACGTGCTCGCAGGTGGAGTCACGATAGGTGTTGGCGTCTTTTTAATCCTTAGGGCTGCGCTTACTTAACAGGGTTAATATCCCATTGTGAAAACGTTATAGTCGTCCACAAATCTTTACCAAACTGACCCTTGATAAAGGGCTGGTCTAGAGGGTTCCGCGATGCACAATCCCTAGACTAGCCTTTTTTATGGGCGCGACGCGCAGGCAAAATGGGTCTTGATTTATCTAACACCAATCTTTAGCAAAGTGTTTAGCAATTAGCCTTCAATCTAATTTAATCAAATTTTATTCATAGAAATTGCGGCTTACAAAGTTAAGTTTCTGGTGCAAGAAGTTAATGTTTCTGGTTTTGATGTCTAACATTTTTTCTTCGGAGCCGACTATTTTCCTTGAGCTTAATCGTTCTAATTTCGACCTGTTAGCGATCGCTTATTTTCCCAAATAGCCCCTGTTTCAATAATCATTTGATCCAAATAAAATACGCTCACCTCTCTGTTGAATTACGGATATTACTGGGTACGCTAGGTATGCATTAATACTTTATGTTTGCAGAACAACAGGGTGCCGTATTCTTAGATTCTTTTGTATCTATCAGTCTTTTAGAATCCAAATGCCACAACAACCCTTCAAAACTGCTCAGCAATGGATTGGTCGATTGGTCAGTGCTGGAATGATTGTAGGCTGGTCGGCGTTGCACGGACTGCCAGCATTATCTCAATCGCTGAGCGAAAAAATAGTTGCCATGGAGCAAGGGCTCGAGCAAGAGTTTGAATCATATTTTGGCGAAGACTTGGCTGATGTGACCCAAACACCCGAAGACATTGCTCAAACCCTGTCTCGTATTGCCGCAGAAACAGGAACCAAACCTGCGGTGCTGTGGGCCATACCGCGGGGCGATCATTTGCACTTAGTGTTGCTGACTCCTGGCGGTACCCCCATTGTGCGCGACCTGTACGATGTTCCCGATGATGAGTTGCAGCGGGTGGTCAATAATTTCATGCTGGAAGCAAGCAGTGTGGCCCCGTTGCGATCGCGCCCTGCTGCCGAAAAACTGCATCAGTGGATCATTGAACCGTTTGAATCTGAATTTTTGGTAGCTGAGGAGATCGATACCATCCTCTTTTGCTTAGGAAAAGGACTGAGAACCATTCCCATCTCGGCCCTGCATGATGGTTCTCAGTTTTTAATTGAGAAATACAGCCTGACTCGCATTCCAGCCTTTAACCTGATTCAAACCGACTATGCCCGAGTGCGCCAGGGCCGAATTTTAGCCATGGGTGCATCAGAGTTTCAGGAACAGAGCCCCTTGCCAGCGGTGCCCACCGAGCTGTCCAACATTTTGTGGGAACTGAGTTTTTCGAGACCCCGAGATGAACGCTGGGTTGGGCGATCGCTGCTAAATCAAGACTTTACACGGGCAAATCTGGAACAACACATCCGTCAGGACTCACCCAACATCGTCCATTTGGCAACTCACGCTTTTTTTCAAGCGGGTAATCCCGACAATTCCTATATTCAGTTCTGGGATGATCGACTTCAACTCAACGACATACAGCAGGTTGAATGGAATACACCATCGCTCGATTTGCTGGTGCTGAGCGCCTGTCGAACGGCGATCGGCAATGATGAAGCCGAGCTAGGATTTGCCGGATTAGCGTTGCAGTCGGGGGTGAGGTCGGTATTGGCCAGCCTATGGAACGTCAGCGATACAGGCACGCTAGCGCTGATGAGCGAATTCTACCGCCAGATAGATAGCGCACCAACCAAAGCCGAAGCGCTGAGGCAAGCCCAAATTAAAATGTTGCGGGGCGAAGTTCGCTATGAAAACGAGCAATTGCAACTCTCACGAGGCCGTCTTCCGCTACCCGACGAGCTAACTACCATTGCACCACATGATTTGTCTTCACCCTACTACTGGGCAGGATTCACGCTAATTAGTAGTCCGTGGTAAGAAATTTCGATTAGGAAAGGAAATTTCCCAGAGTTGCGCAGCTGGATAGATCGTTCATGGCAAATCATCCAGCGTTATGAAGACTGTGTAGGCAATGCATCGTGATTTATCCAACATGAGCTTATGACTCAAAGAACATGGTTCCATCGGTGACTCAGTGAATTTCACCTCGTCCGTTCAGTCATTTCCTCGGTCAAAATCATCATTTTGCTGATGTGCCACCTCCGTAAGTCCTGTAATTTAAATAACATCTCAACTTAATTCCATACGCAATCTCATGAGATACATGCCAAACCATAGATTTACTGCGTTAATGAGCTAAGCCAATTAGCCGAAATTTATCGAAACCAAACTGCCTATCGTAATTCCACGGTTATTTTCAGTATTGCTAGTTACTAACCTAGAACAGTAATGATATTTCTGCTCTGACAATGCAGACACGCTTGAATAGGTCGCTTCAATGTTTTGCCTGGTTTGATGCTGATCAGTGATAAGACAGCTCAAATATAAATCGGCATGAATTCGAGATGTATGTTTATCGGGATGAAATTTGACATGACGACGATACGGAAATTTCAGCGGTTGCTATTGCCGCTGGTGATTGGATGTAGTTTGATCCCCGCGTTGGGAACGCTGCCAGCGATCGCGCAGCAAAACCGCAATGATCGCAGCGAGTTTCCGGGACGCCGGGTAGGCGGCGGCACTCGAGGCAGTTGCCCAACTAATGGTTCTGCGCTAGTGGCACTGAACCCGGCTAGCAATTTGGGAAAAACGATGAGCGATCGCCCGTCGCTGTATTTTTTGGTACCGCCTCTAGAGGCAGGGTACGAGGTGGAGTTTTACCTGCGGGATGCTCACGAGAATCCGGTTTATGACACAAAACTAACCAGTCGTGGAACGGAGGAGATTGTCGAAATTCAGCTTCCTAGCAATACGGTCTCCACAGATCAGGACTATCATTGGTTTTTTGTGGTGGTGTGCGATCCGCTGGACCGTACACAAAACATGACGCTTGAGGGATGGCTGCGTCGCGTTGAGGCAGTAGAAACGCTGCGGGCGATCGCCCCTCCTTCCAGCATTGAAGAGACGGTGGCGCTGGCTCGGGCCTACTGGCAAGCCGAAATTTGGACGGATGCGATCGCCCTCATGGTGAATTTGCGTCAGGCCAATCCAGCCAATGCTGCATTGCAACAACAGTGGACTCAGCTCCTCCAAGCGCTAGAGCTAAGCCATACAGTTGAGCAAATTCAAGCTAACCAGCTTTAAACGTACGCGCTGGCAAACTTCATCTCAGGAAACGTGCTGTGTTGCTAGCTGCCTTGCCCTATCTCAAGCCTATGCGAGCGCTCTCCACATGGCTTCATCGGTGGAGCGATCGAGTTGGTTCGCCAGCGCGTATTGTTGGCGTGGCGGGTCGAGCCGTTGTGCTGGGTGGCAGCTTGTTTGCAGGCGTGTTGTGGGGCACGCACTCTTTTGGAGCGTTCGAGACCTTTGAGCTCAAAATTTTTGATCACTGGAAAAATTTGCGGCCTGATGCCAGCGTTGATGAGCGGATGCTCATTGTTGCAATTACCGAGACCGATTTACGTCGGTATGGCTGGCCCGTATCGGACCAAACCTTGGCTCAGGCCATCGCCCAACTGCAGGTTCATCAGCCTGCCGTAATCGGGTTGGACTTGTATCGAGATATTCCACGGCCTCCCGGCACGCTGGTTCTCAACACTCAACTACAAGCTGAAAATTTGATTGCCATCACCAATATTGTTGGTGAGATTCCAGCGCCGCTTGGCGTGCCAGCGTCTCGCACGGGGTTTAATGACCTAACGCTGGATACAGATGCCGTACTGCGTCGCAATCTCCTATTTGTGGCTGGGCAGACGGACTATTATTCCTTTGCCTTAAAAGTGAGCTTGGCATACTTGGCGAATCAAGGCATATCGTTTCGATACGATAGTGATTCGCTGTTTTTGGGTGATCATAAAATTCCGATTCTTGCCCCAGAAGATGGGGGTTACCAGATAGCCGATGCTCGTGGCTACCAAACGCTGTTGAACTATCGCAACCGCCAAGCCCCAGCCCCCACGATAACGCTGAGCCAATTGCTAAACGGCGGCATCAGTCCCGACCAAGTGCGCGATCGCATTGTGCTGATTGGCACAGTCGCCGCCAGCTTAAAAGACCATGTCTCAACTCCCTATAGCGTTTATCAAGCAAACCAGTTTCAAATGCCAGGGGTGGTGATTCATGCCCAAATGACAAGCCAACTGCTAGATGTCGCTTCAGGACAGTCGGGGTTGTTTCGGTTTTGGCCCCAGTGGAGCGAGGCGCTGTGGCTATGGGGGTGGGTAATCGCTGGCGGGGCGATCGCCTGGCGGTTGCATCATCCCATCGCGTTTGGGCTTGCTAGCCTTCTCGGAATTGGCATCATTGGGATCATTGGCTGGCTCCTGTTTTACAGCTTTGTGTGGATTCCGGTAGCACTGCCCATGGTTGGCTTTGTGGGAGCCATTGGGGTTGGCATAACACTTCGACTATTTTTTACGACCTATCGCGATCCACTCAGCGGACTGCTTAATCGAGCTGCATTTGTGCTGCGGGTGCAGCGATCGCTCTCCTTAACAGCCCTGTCATCGCATCAGCGCACCTATGGCGTGTTGGTTCTGGGCATTGATCGGTTTCACCTCATTCAGCACAGCTTGAGCAATAGTTTGAGCGATCGGCTGCTGCTGCAGATTGCCGCCCGCATTCAGTCCCGTCTGCCTCGAATTGCCCTGCTCGCCAGAATTACCGCCAACGAGTTTGCCATTGGTCTGGTGAGTTCGCATCCGCACGTCATTACAGCGCTGGCCGATCAGCTCCAGGCCGATTTGGCAAAACCATTTGCTGTGGGGCCGCACTCGTCAGTAGTGGTGCCCACGCGCATCGGCATTGCCCTCACCCGAGGCGAGCATATCTACACCTCCGAAACCCTACTGCGGGATGCCCGAATTGCCATGTATCGAGCAAAAACGCTGGGTCAAACTCGGTACAACGTGTTTTCGGCAGGCATGCGTCAGGATGAAATTTACCAGTTTACGTTAGAGGCGGATTTGCGTCGGGCGATCGCAGCTCAAGAATTTGTCCTGCATTATCAACCCATTATTTCCCTACAAACGGGTGAAGTCAGCGGATTCGAGGCATTAATTCGCTGGCCCCATGCCCAACAGGGATTTATCTCGCCGCAGCATTTCATTCCCTTAGCCGAAGAAACAGGGCTAATTTTGCCCTTGGGAGAATGGGTGTGCCAGGCGGCCTGCCAACAGGCCGTCGCATGGCGGCAGAGATATCCCACGCGATCGCTCACGCTCGGCATTAACCTATCAGCCCGCCAGTTTGAGCAGCCCAATTTCACTCAGCAGCTTGCAGCTATCATTCAGCTTTCCAATGTTCATCAGTTTACGCTGAAGTTTGAAATTACCGAAAGTATGGTGATGGGCGATGTGGAAGCCGCCATCGATACAATGCTACAACTCAAGGCCATGGGCTGTAAGCTGAGCCTGGACGACTTTGGCACGGGCTATTCTTCTCTCAGCCATTTGCAGCGTTTTCCCATTGATACGCTCAAAATTGATCGATCGTTTATCCATGCCATGAATGGCCGAGTTGAAGCTCGTGAGATTGTGCGAACAATCATTGCTTTGGGGCATAGCCTTGGCATGGATGTAGTCGCTGAAGGGGTAGAAACGCCAGAACAGGCGACGATTCTGCGATCGCTCAATTGTGAATGGGGCCAGGGCTACTTTTGGTCAAAGCCGCTGGCCGCTAGCGAAGCAACCCAACTCCTAAAATAGCGATCGCCATCGGTTTGCGAGTTTGTGCTATCGTTTGCTGACCCTTGCAGGGTGGACAGTCAGAGTGGACAGTCAATGAAGCATCCTACACAAGATGTATTTTGATGGTGAAGCAGACACGATATAAGGGACCAAGCAGGTTCGTGCCTCAGCAAAGCGGGAACCTTAATAGTTGGAATCAGTCCTATTCACCCGAATGGGTTACACCAGTGGAGGAAGCCGTTGGTTGTTCTGGCTGGTTACTGTAAACAAGGCTCAGAAGGTGCTGAGTATGCGACGACTAGCAGAAGCTGCATTACTAACCTTGATGTTGGCCTGTATTCCTGCGATCGCTCAAATGCAACCGTTGGTTGACCCGGTGCAGCAGGTGGTAAATGCAGGCTTGATGACGCCTGCAAAAGATGGGCAATTTCGGGAAGAAGCCCCGTTGTCGCGAGCAGAGCTGGCTCGAATCTTGGTGAAAACCTTTGAGTTAGAGCAACGATTTTCGGGTTCAGAGAGTCATTTTCAACCCGTTCAGCTGGCTGATGTGCCAGTGATGCATTGGGCCTATGCCGATATTCAGGCGGTACTGCAAACCGGGCTGATGACCAAGTTTCCGGGCGATCGCTTCCTGCCAGATCAGCCCGTTACTCGGGCCGAGGGCTTTGCCGTCATTGCCCAAGCCTCTCAGCTACCCAAGCCGCAAGGTAAGCAAATTGCCCAAGTGCTGTCTCGCTATGCCGATGCTAACCAAGTGCCAGCTTGGGCCAAAGATCCCCTGGCGGTTGCGCTATCCAACGGGTTGGTGAATTGGTTGGATGTGAACCAATCCAAGTACATCGCTCCACAACAGCCACTCACGCGAGGAGATGCCGCGCGATCGCTCAGCGTATACCTCAACCAGCGGCAAGCGCGTCGTCGTTTGTGGGATCGCTCAACAAATTCATCCCAGCTTCAGCCAAGGGCCAGCGTAATTGTTCCTTCCTTTAACCAAACCTTCTCCTAAGCTGGTTATCTTGAAGCTGAGCTCATTCATTCCATAGGCGATGGTACATCGCCGACAGGTGAGTCTATGAACAACATTTCTTCGCTCCATCAACCGCACAATACTTCTTCCGATCTCCTAAAACCCATTCGCAAGTGGCTCAATCACATCAACGTGTGCGATCGCACCAAAGCCCACACCATTGCAAAATTCATTCCCGCCCAATGTCCATTTGAACGAGATATCGTTTTGTTTGGGCGCACGGTGGCTCACATTCCCCCACTTTGCAAGCTCAACCCCTTCTATGACGAGTTTGTTAGTCTGCGCTTTCGCTCCTTGTGCTACCTCGCAGATGAATGTGGAGAAGATATCAGCTCTTACATCTAATAATCCAACGTTAGTTTCAGTCCAGTTTTTTTCTCAGGGTTTCGTGGCGTGAAATTCTCACAAAAACCTGTGTACGCAACACGCACTCAACCGCGAATGCTTCGGCTTATTCTTCACAACTAACGTTAATCCAACCCTCGCCGAGCGAGAGGCTTGTAGTCAGAAGCCTCTCGCTACAAGCTTCTCGCTCGGTTGCATTTCGCCGAAGTTTATCAACAGAGGGATTCATCGACCAGCCCCGTTGGTTGTTTAACCAGCATCAGTTAGTTGCCAGAATCCACCGAGGCGATCGCCAGTCGAGTCTTCAGCACCGAATCTGGATTCAGGCTAATAGAATCGATCCCCTGCTCCACCAACAACTCAGCAAATTCAGGATAGTCGCTAGGAGCCTGACCGCAAATACCAATCTTGCGGTGGTACTGCTTGGCTGTTGCAATCACCCGTCGCAGTTTGCGTTTTACGGCCTCATTCCGTTCGTCGAATAGATGGGACACCAAAGCAGAATCCCGATCCAACCCCAGCGTGAGTTGGGTTAAATCATTAGACCCAATCGAAAAACCATCAAACACCTCACTAAACTCGTCTGCCAGCTCTACATTACTGGGCAGTTCGCACATAACATAAACCTGAAGACCATTTTCGCCCTGCTTCAGGCCGTTCTTGGCCATTTCGGCAAGCACCTTGCGACCCTCCTCTGGCGTGCGACAAAACGGAATCATTGGGATCACATTGGTCAGGCCCATCTCATCACGCACTCGCTTAAACGCCTGACACTCCAACCCAAACGCCGCCTGGTAGCGAGGATCATAATAGCGAGAAGCACCACGCCAACCCATCATTGGGTTTTCTTCATGCGGTTCAAATTCTTGCCCACCAATTAAATTGGCGTACTCATTACTTTTCAGATCTGACATGCGCACCACCACAGGTTTGGGGTAAAACGCCGCCGCCAGCATGCCAATTCCCGAGGCCAACTTATCCACAAAGTAGGCTGAGCGATCGTCGTATTGCAAGGTGAGCTGGCTAATTTCCCACTTGGCTGCTTTATCCTTCAGCGTGTCAAAGTTCAGCAGCGCTAGTGGATGGACCTTGATGTGATTGGCAATAATAAACTCAGTGCGAGCCAGCCCCACGCCATCGTTAGGAATCATCGATAGGCGAAATGCTTCTTTAGGATTGCCTACGTTCATCATGATTTTGGTGCGCGTTTGGGGCAACGATCCAAGCTGCAACTCCTCAATCTCGAAGGGCAACAGTCCGTCGTATACATGGCCTTCTTCCCCCTCCGCGCAGGATACCGTCACTTCCTGTCCATCATGCAGCAGCTCCGTGGCATTGTCACAACCCACAATCGCCGGAATTCCTAGCTCTCGGGCAATAATGGCTGCATGGCACGTGCGGCCACCTTGATTAGTAATCACCGCACTGGCCTTTTTCATAATGGGTTCCCAATCGGGGTCAGTGCGGGTTGTTACCAGCACTTCTCCTTCCTGAAACTCATCTAGCTTGCGAATGTCAACAATAGTACGCACCTTGCCCTGGCCAATCATTTCGCCAACGGCCCGTCCGGCCACAACTGGACTAGGATGGGGTACCTGATCATCCGATACGAGATGATAAGTGCGCAGAATATTTTCGGTACGTTGAGAATGCACTGTTTCGGGCCGAGCCTGCACAATGAAGAGTTGTCCAGTTTCCCCATCTTTGGCCCACTCAATATCCATCGGGCTTTCGGTGCCGCGTACCAAGGCATAGTGGTCTTCAATAATGCAGGCCCATTCGGCTAGCTTGAGGACTTCGTCATCGCTAAGGGCAAACTTGGCCTGGTCAGCTTTGGGAACGGCTTCATTTTTCACAGAGCGGGTGCCGCCAAGGTCGTACACCATTTTGATTTCTTTGCTGCCCAAGCGTTTTTCCAAAATGGGTTTGAAGCCCTGCTTGAGTGTGGGTTTGAAGACGATGTATTCGTCGGGGTTGACGACACCTTGCACAACATTTTCCCCAAGACCATAGGCAGCAGTAACCAAGGCGGCATTTTTAAACCCGGTTTCGGTGTCAATGGAAAACATCACGCCAGAGGTTGCCATGTCGGAGCGCACCATTTTTTGCACCCCTACAGATAGAGCAATTTCGAAGTGGTCGAATCCTTTGGTAGTGCGGTAGGAAATGGCGCGATCGGTAAAGATGGAGGCGAAGCACATGTGGCAAGCGTTCAGCACATGGTTAATACCGTGGACGTTGAGGTAGGTTTCCTGCTGTCCGGCAAAGCTGGCATCGGGTAGGTCTTCGGCGGTGGCGCTAGAGCGTACGGCTACATCCACGCCACTGTGACGACTGAGGCAGGCTTCGCGATCGCTACCACTCAGGGTGTCACACATTTCGATGGAAGAACCATAGCGATCGCACAGTTGGATATACGCACGAACAATCGCATCTTCGAGTTCTGATGGGAATGGGGTATCTAAAAGGAGGGTGCGAGCTTGTCTACCACGTTCACGCAAATTGTTGACATCGGTTACGTCCAAGTCAGCGAAGAGCGATCGCAACCGGGCTTCCAATCCTGCTCGCTGGATAAAATAGCGAAACGCATAAGCAGTAGTGGCAAAGCCGGTAGGTACGTTCACGCCCTTGGGCGCTAGCTGCCGAATCATTTCTCCTAGGGATGCATTTTTGCCACCAACGAGGCCCACATCACTGATTCCGACCTGCTCAAACCAAAGGACAAATGCGTTTTCTTTGGAAGATGCATCGGAAGAAAAATTAATATTTTGAGCGGTAACCATGCGCTTGCGTCCTGTAACTAAGTGGATGGCTGAAGGGATGAAATCATGCCTCAATGCAACGTTAAAGGTGGAACGTCGAGAAACACTTGAACATCAAAAGCGGCGAGAGGCTCGATCTCACAATTTGCAGATTTGCAAAATGGAAAAATGGTGCAGTGATTATCGGATTGGTTTGAGGTTCATTGAAGGGAATTTAAGATGAAGTTCAACTTTTCCAATCTCAAAGAAAAACTCATGAAGAATTATGTTAACTTCAGACACTTTCGAACGATATTTCATCCAAATAGGGGATGAAAAAATAGGGCGATCGCGTGTTATCTCACGAACGAATTGAATAGAATAGAATTATGATTTCAGAAAGCGAGTGAACTGTAGATAGAACAACGAGTTGAGGCAAGATACCTCAATACTCAATCGCCTCTCTATTGGCTAGGGTAACAAACTTAAACTTGGAATGAATCAAAAATTAGAAGGAAGTTTCAGCTTATTCAAAAAATAATAAAAAACGCAAAGAATAGTCGTTATCAATCTAAGGCTTTAAAAGCGTTGCAATGCCTTTCGTTTCAGGCATGTAAGCCCATCAACATCAAACCGAAAAATCTTAAGTTTTGTACAAAATCAATTGTTACAGCAGTCGGACTTACGCTGTTCAGTGATGTGCATAAGACAAGCTACAACACACCATTGAACGGGTTAAGATTGATATAGAATATAGGCTGTGCGAGTCGTGAACACCCGATCACGAATGGGGAAAGCTAGGTCGTAATGGCAGGCTGATGCGAAAAGTAGTGCCTTTTCCTAACTGACTAGCTACTTTTATATCACCATGAAGAAGCTCAACAAATTCCTTAACAATGCTGAGCCCTAGGCCCGTACCAGGAATATTGCTAACATTTTTTCCGCGATGAAAGGGCTCAAACAGGTAGGGCAGATCTTCGGGAGGAATGCCAATACCGCGATCGCCAATGTGAAACACAACCATTTGCTTGTAGCGCCGCAATTTAAATTCGATGGGCGTTGCGTGAGGTGAATAGCGGATGGAATTGGAGAGCATATTCGTCAGAATCGATCGCAGTAGCCTCTCATCCATGTCTGCAATCAGCGTTTTGTTGCGAGTCACGAATTGAATGGTGTGATTGGGATGACTTAGCGATAATTCAGTCGTTAATTCACAACAAAACTGAACGAGGTCGATCGCATCCACTTGAATATCAATTCGGTTAGCCTCAACTCGTCCAATCACAAGAATGTCATCAATCATTTGAGTCATGCGCTCAACATTGGCTTGAATACCCTGTAAGAAGTTTTCTTTCTGTTCTGAACTGAGTTGGGTATCGTATCGTCCGAGGGATGAAATTGACAGTAAAATGTTATTCAACGGATTGCGAAATTCGTGACACACCATGGATACCATGCGCGATCGCACGTCGCTTAATTCCTTGAGTTGCTCATTGACTTGGCGCAACTTTGCAGTTCGTTCACGCACCTTTTGTTCCAACTCTTCGTTCGCACGGTGCAACACAGCTTCGGCCCATTTGCGTTTGGTAATATCGCGAAAGGCAACCACCGCTCCGATCAGCTTTCCCTGCTCATCATGCATGGGAGTGCTAATGTATTCCACTGGAAAGCTCGTGCCATCTTTTCGCCAAAACACTTCGTCTGAAACGCGATGAATAATACCATCGTGAAAGGCAGCATAGATGGGACATTCTGCAGTGGGATAGGGGCTACAATCAGCTTTGGAATGATGCAAAAGCGCGTGCATGGATTTGCCAATAATTTCATCCATTTCCCAGCCAATCATCTGCGCCCCTGCGGGATTAATGAACGTGGCATGTCCATGCAAATCAACTCCATAAACCCCTTCACCAACCGCATTTAAAATGAGCTGGTGCTGCCGTCGAAGCGATTCTAATTCGGCATGGGTGGTGGAGGATTGCTCTTGCTGGGCACGTCGAGCATAGGTGGCAAAGAGTTGGCCAACATCCAGCACGGCAAACTGGTTGGGTAAACTCACCACAATTGGCTCAGATGCGGTTGCACGGGGACGATCCAACAGTTGGGTAATCACCGTTTGAAGCGGTGTGCTGCTGTCAACAGCGTGATAGGCCAGGGCAGTTTGCCACCATGAACCCACAGCGAAGAGCGGTTGGGACTGCGCCATAGCCCACTGGGTTGAGTGCGATCGCCACTGCAACAGCTGCTGCCGAGACACCATACCCACCGCGGTCGGTCGGTTGGATGAGGTATCTGTAGCGGAAACCTGGGAGACGGGACTGACAATCAGGACACCCGGCAGATGGCTCTCACTGTCAAACAGGTGGGCCAAGTCTTGATAGGTGCTGTGGAGGGACAGTGTGCGATCGCTCAGGCTCAGTTCGCTCAGGATAACCTGTAGCGCTTGGCCGGATGCAGATTCACAAAAATCTGTTGGGCTGGCTGCACCAAGAGTCGCGTGCGATGGTTCAACCGCAACGGCAGATTCCAAGTTGGAGGAGCCAGAAGACAGCCAAAAATCGTGCTTCATGGTCTTTTGCATACGGAGTGCGATCGCCCTTGAAGATGGAAAAACCGTCAGGATGGTTCGCAAGATCTACGTAAGAGTAGAGTTTTTTTTCAGCCTGTGCAGAATCGCGTTAAATCAACAGAGCCAACTTGCAAACCCAAAAGCGTGACGAGGAAACGATAGGCTGCCGTGCAATCGATCCACTCACAGAATACAGGACTGTAGTGCATTACACATCGATACCCGCTAAAACCCATTAATAAAGAGAGTGTAATGTACCCTGTGCAAGCCGATGCCAACAATTCTTGTCATCGAAGATGAACAGCAAACGCGAGACATTTTTTTGCGATGTCTTGCGTTTGAGGGGTTTGATGCCTTGGGAGCGGCCAGTGGCTCAGAGGGAATTGCAATGGCGATCGCGCAGCCTCCCGACTTAGTCGTGTGCGATATTATGATGCCCGATCTAGATGGCTACCAAGTGTTATCGACCCTGCGCCAAGAGACCATGACAGCGGCCATTCCCTTCATCTTTTTAACGGCCAAGGTGACGATGATGGATTTGCGCCGAGGCATGGAACTAGGAGCCGACGACTACCTGACCAAGCCCTGTACAGTAGAGCAGTTTTTAACCGCGATTTCGACTCGGTTGCAGCGGCAGACTATGCTGAAGCACTGGTATACCGAGCAAAATGCCCGCGACATTGCGTCTACCGATTCTATCTTTCCTGATATTCCAAAGTTGGCTCCGGTGTTTCAGTTCATTGAGTGCTACTATCAGCAATCCATCACGCTGTCGGATGTGGCGCAGGCAGCGGGCTATTCTCCGGCGTATCTCACCAATGTGGCGCAGGATTTGACCGGGCGATCGATCAAGCAGTGGATTACTGAACGCCGCATGACTCAGGCACGAATGCTGCTTCAGCAGACGGATCAACCCATTGGCGAAGTGGCAGCGGCTTCAGGCTATGCCGATGTCAGCTATTTCATTCGCCTCTTTCGGCAACATCATGGCATGTCGCCTCAGGTGTGGCGCACGTCGCTGTCAACATCCCTGCATGCCAAGGCTGGCTAGTGTTTGCATCTACCATCCCAAACAACCCATGGCGAGCGCCCGGTGCGATCGCCATTTTTTTCGCCTGCTATGTCTCCTACCCGTTTCAGCCAAACCTTCAGCCGAATATGGAGAGTCACTGACCAAATCTAAAGAAAATCCTACTTTCCCTAAAAAACCTCCAATGGTTTTGCGCGATCGCCCTGGTAACTTACACACAAAGCATTTAGCCGTGCATTCATCCAGCTAACTCTTCGTCCTGATACGGAGTCCTTGTCATGTCATCCAGAGCGTCTCATCTGACCCGGAGTGGGCTATGTCCCTGTGGCGGCAACCATTTGCCGCAAGACCATTACGAATTTTGGGAAAGTATGCCGCAAACCCCAACAGACCTGATCGCCGATCTGGTCAAAATGGGGCTGTATAAACCTCAGGCATTGGAAATGGCTCAAGCCATGACCGAAGTAGAAATGCGAGAAGCTTTGCTGCTGCGCAACATTGGACAGGGCAACCCCGCTCGCGAGCAACTCTTGCGAGACCTGATGCGGGAAGCAGGTGGTCTGGATCAGGCCATGGCGGCAGCGTTTGGCGTTCACGCCACCGAGTTTTTCAGCAATACCATTCGCAATGGGGACTTTAGCCGTCGCGATTTTCTCAAGCGCATTGCGGTCGCCGGAACGTTGATTGCCATGGGAAGCTGCGCCCAAGCACCCGAAGCACCCACTACGGATGCCGCCGCTGGTGGTGCCGCCCCCACAAATCTCGAAAAAACGGATGTGCGGATTGGCTTTATTCCCATCACCTGCGCCACGCCCATTGTCATGTCAGAGCCACTGGGCTTTTACGAAAAGTATGGCCTGAATGCCTCCGTCGTCAAGATGCCAAACTGGGCGGCTGTCAGGGATTCGGCGATCGCCGGAGAACTGGATGCGTACCATATGCTGTCGCCGATGCCCATTGCCATCACGTTGGGACTGGGTTCCGCTGCTTTCCCCATCAAGCTGGCCAGCATCGAAAATATCAACGGTCAGGCCATTACCGTAGCGTTGAAGCACAAGGATACGGTGAAAGGACCCGCAGACTTCAAAGGCTTCAAAATTGGGGTGCCATTCCCCTACTCCATGCACAACTTCCTGATCCGCTACTACCTGGCGACGGGCGGCATCAATCCCGACACCGATGTACAAATCTTCCCCGTGCCGCCACCGGATAGTGTTGCCAAAATGACCGCTGGCGAAATTGACGCCATGCTCATGCCCGATCCGTTCAACCAGCGGGCCGTATTTGAAGGAGTGGGTTTCATCCACATGCTTACGAAGGATTTGTGGGAAGGACATCCCTGCTGTGCTTTTGCGGCCAGCCAAGAATGGATTGATACCAATCCCAATACCTTCAACGCAGTGAACAAGGCCATTATCGATGCAGCCGCCTATGCCAATGATTCGGCCAATCGCATCACGGTATCGGAAGCGCTGATCGAGCGGCAATACCTAAACCAGCCGCTACCTGTGGTACAGGCAGTATTAACCGGCGAATTTGAAGATGGCCTGGGCAATACGCAAAATGTGCCCGATCGCATTGGCTTTGATCCCTATCCCTGGAAGAGTTTTGCCAAGTGGATTTCCAGCCAGTTGGTGCGTTGGGATTTGATGCCTGCGGATAAGGCAAATTACGAACAAATTGCGCAAGATATCTTCTTAACCGATTTGGCGGCGGAACTGCAAACCGAGTTGGGTCAAACGCCACCGAAAGAAACGGAACGAGTCGAAACCCTGAAATTCGACACGTTTGATCCCAGCAATCCCGATGAGTACGTAAAACAACAAGTCGAAAAATTCAGCCTGTAGGAGGGTGGAACCATGGCCAATCCAGCCATACAGTCTGCAAAACCGATCGCAAAACCATTCACGCTCACACTCAATCAAAAAGCAACGCTGCTATTTTTGTTGATTTTGGGTGTGGTACTGCTGGTGTGGGAAGCGGGCGCTCGGCTCAATCTGTTTTCCCAGCTTATGCCACCCGCCAGCGAAACGCTCAAGGATTTTTGGTGGTGGGTATCCAATCCGTTTTTTGATTACGGTCCAAATGATAAGGGCATCGGCTGGATGCTGCTCACCAGCTTGCGTCGAGTTCTGTTGGGATTTGCCATTGGATCGGCGATCGCCATTCCCCTGGGCATTCTCATTGGCTTATCGGAAGTGACTTCACGAGCCGTCGATCCATTCATCCAAATCCTCAAACCCGTATCACCCCTAGCGTGGCTACCGTTGGGTTTGGGCTTACTCAAAAATTCGGAAAACACTGCATTGTTCGTGATTGCGATTACGAGTATTTGGCCAACATTGATTAATACCAAGTTTGGTGTAAGTCATGTGGATCAGTCGTACCTCGATGTATCCCGCACATTAGGCGCATCTCGTTGGCGCACGTTGACCAAAGTGATTCTCCCAGCTGCTGCTCCTTACATTGTTTCGGGCTTACGCATTAGCATTGGCATTGCCTGGCTGGTGATTGTTGCTGCTGAAATTCTAGTCGGCGGTTCCGGTGTGGGCTACTTCGTGTGGAACGAGTGGAACAACTTAAAGATCACCAGCATTATCACCGCCATTTTGGTGATTGGTCTGGTTGGCTTAGTGCTCGATCGCCTGTTTGGCTTACTACAAAACTGGGTTGCGTTTGGACGACGACTATGATCACATCCATTCATCCCCAAAATCTGTCATCCATGACTTCTAGTGCGCATCTTTCCATCCGCAATGTCTCCAAAGTCTATCCCGGCAAGCGTGACTGGTTCAGTCGCGTTACCAAAAAGGCATCGGCAGACTACGTTGCACTCGACGACATCAACCTGGAAATTGAACCGAACACGTTTGTTTCCATCATTGGACCGTCGGGTTGCGGCAAATCCACTCTGCTCAATATTTTGGCAGGCTTGTCGGCACCGACCTCGGGCGAAATTTTGATGGATGGCGTGCCCATTACGGGACCCGGTCCCGATCGCGGCGTGGTGTTTCAAAACTATGCGCTCATGCCGTGGATGACGGTGCTAGAAAACCTGTGTTTTGCCATTGAAACGGTGAATCCCAAACTCTCTGCTAGTCGGCAGCGGGCGATCGCCCAAGAGTACATCGATTTAGTGGGATTGACTGGCGCAGAACGCAAGCACCCCCATGAGCTATCGGGCGGGATGAAGCAGCGAGTGGGCATTGCCCGAGCGTTTGCGATTAATCCCCAAATTCTGCTGATGGATGAGCCATTTGGTGCTCTGGATGCGCTGACTCGCGGCTTTTTACAAGACGAGGTGGAGCGCATTTGGGAACAGCAGCGCAAAACTGTCATCCTCATTACCCACAGCATTGAAGAAGCGCTCCTGCTTTCCGACAAGATTGTGATGATGACCCGTGGCCCAGAGGCCAAGATCGCCCAAATTTTGGACGTGCCGTTTGCCCGCCCCCGCCATCGCGAAACGCTGGATGAACAGCCTGCGTATCATGCGCTGAAGGCGGAGATGGAGCTACACCTATCGCGTGAAACCCGTGCGGTGGAAGAGGCGCGAATTCGCAGGCCAGTGACGACGTGAAGCAATTCGGAAAGCAATTCGGAATTCGAAGTTCGTAATTCGTAATTCGTAGACCAGAAAACGACATAGACGAATTCGGAATTCAAAGCTCGTAATTCGAAAGACCATTCATTGACGCATTGAAGTAAGGAGATTGACGATGTCTACGACTGAACTACCCATCATTACTCAAAAGCTGTTGGCGGCGAAGGAAGCCAGTGGTGTAACGTTTGCTGAATTGGAAAAGCTGGTGGGGCGCGATGAGGTTTGGCTGGCGGCGGTGTTTTACCGTCAGGCCAGTGCTTCGATGGAAGAAGCGACGAAGATTGCTGAGGCGTTGGGTTTGGGGGCGGATGTTGCCGCTGAGCTGACGGAGTATCCGGTGAAAGGGCTGGGGCCAATTGTGCCAACCGATCCGCTGATCTACCGTTTCTACGAAATCATGCAGGTGTACGGGATGCCGATGAAGGCGGTGATTCACGAGAAGTTTGGCGATGGCATTATGAGTGCGATCGACTTCACGCTGGATATTGAGAAGGAAGAAGACCCCAAGGGCGATCGCGTCAAAGTCACGATGAATGGTAAGTTCCTGCCCTACAAGAAGTGGTAAGTGAGAAAAGCCCTATGAAACGCGCACGTGATCTCTCGACCGAATCATTGGTAACGGACTGGCTGCCGTTTGTCACCAAAGTGTTAGCCTTCATTGGCCTGTGGCAAGTACTAACGAACAGCGCCGCGTTCCTGCGTCATCTGTTCTAAATCTAGTTTGAGAACAAAAAGGGGGAAGGGGCGATCGCCCCTTCCCCCTTTTAATTATCGATATGCGTGCAGAATTACTGTGTGACAGGGCGCATGCCTAAGCGGCGCAGCCAGCCGTAGTGCGACACAATACCGCCCCAAACGGACTCATGTTCTACATATTGCACACCAAACTCTTCGCAGGTCGCTTTCACAATGGGTGCGATCGCCGGGTAGTTTGTATGGCAAATTTGGGGAAACAAATGGTGCTCAATCTGGAAGTTTAAACCTCCCAAAAACCAGCACACCAGCGGATTATTGCGAGCAAAGTTGACCGTGGTTTCCGCTTGGTGAACCGCCCAGGAATTCTCCAGTCGGCCCGACTCATTGGGCATGGGGAAGTCGGCCTCCTGCACCGCATGGGCTAGCTGAAACACAATGCTCAGCATCAATCCCAGCGCCATAGAAACCAGCAGGTAGCAGCCCAACACATTCCACACCGAGTGATAGAGCAGCGGAAGCACAAATGCCAGCGTAAAGAATGTGATTTTGCCAGCCACAAAAATCACCATATTCCAGCCCGTGGGGCGGGGACAGTGGTTTTCGGCCATGCGCTCCGTGATCACAGCTTCCACATCATCTACCAACTGCCACTTGATGGTCATAATTCCATACAAGAACCATAGGTAAATGTGCTGCCAGCGGTGAAACGAAAGCCACGGCTGATGGGGCGATAGCCGACCAAACATTCCAATTTCGAGGTCGCTATCATGGCCTGTAATATTCACATAGTTGTGATGAAACACGGCATGCTTCCAATGCCAGGTGTAGGAGCTACCCCCTAGCAAATCCATGGTCATGGCGGCCAATTTGTTCACCCAAGACCGATTGGAATAAGCTTGGTGTCCGCCATCGTGCTGAATGTTGAAGCCGATACCCGACATCACGACACCTAGCAGCAGCGACAGAGGAACAGCTTGCCACCAAGTTTGTGCCCAAAACACCAACGAAATGTAGACGGCTGCCAAACTGGCTAAAAGAATTGCAGACTTTAAATACATTTCTGGACAGTCGCGCTTTTGGCGTCCAGTTTGTTGAAAAAAATCATCGACGCGGCGTCGAAGCTCAACCTGAAATGTGTTGTTTTTATCGAATTTGAGCCGCTTGCCCGGTTCTGCTGTTGCACCAGAATCAAGTCGCTCTTGAAGCATTGGATCTTTGGACATGCATCTACTCAACAATGGACGGAAGCCATGCACGATTTTAGGCGATTTAGATTTGACACGAAAGATTACGATTGTAATCCCAGTGTTTCAATCTTGGGCGTGGCCTACATGATCTAGCATGACGGATGAGACTGCGAATTGACGAAAACCTGCGATCGCAGCTCTTAAAACCATATCTGTAACGTGTTCTAGCGGATGGTTTCAAGCACCACAATTGTGAGTTTTACTCATCCTCTAGACAGAGTTTGCCCAGTTTTGCCCCCTCACCTGTGCAATAGGCACAGTTCAATCGGGTCGATCGGGAACGTTTGCCAGGACTTTCAGGTCTTTTTCTAGGGTTTGGCGGCTCTTTTAGAGGAGAGTGGCGATCGCCTAACTTTTCGCTGAATGCAGCAGTATCATAAAGTTTAGTAACGTAATGTGGATAGACGCAGAATGAGGTTTACCAAAGGTTCAACGCCCATCGTTTTAGCGGGAATGGTGGCTTTGCTACCTGTGGGAATACTGGGCTGCACCAGTTCTACAGCCGAACGAACCAGCGCCAATGGTAATGTGGCCGAAATGGATCATGGGGCGATGGGGCATGGCTCTAGCGATGCAATGGGGCATGGTTCCATGGATTTAGGCCCCGCAGATGCCACATTTGATCTGCGCTTTTTGGATGCGATGGTGCTGCACCACGAGGGCGCGGTCATCATGGCAGAAGAAGCCTTGGCAAAATCTTCTCGCGATGAAATGAAAACATTGGCGAATGACATTATTGCTGCACAGCAAAAAGAAATCGCCCAAATGCAGCAGTGGCGGCAAGCTTGGTATCCCGATGCGGGCGCTGAACCCATCATGTATCACGCCGAGGGAAACCACGAAATGCCCATGACTCCCGAAATGAAATCCATGATGCGGATGGATATGGATTTGGGCGCAGCGGATGAGCAATTTGACTTGCGGTTTATCGATGCGATGATTCCTCACCATGAGGGCGCATTGTCCATGGCGCAAGAAGTGTTGGGAAAAAGCGATCGCCCTGAGCTACAGGCCCTAGCCCAAGAGATCTTGAATACGCAACAGGCCGAAATTGACCAAATGAATCAATGGCGTACTGCCTGGTACGGCGAGCAGTAAATGCTGTGGGGGCGCCTGCTGCTGAGCTGGCTTATACCCAGTTGACTGCTGCTGAGTTGACTGCTGCTGAGTTGACTAATCCAGAGCCAGGTTTCCGCAGCGCAGGGAATCTGGCTTTTGGCTTAAAGGAAACTGTGCGGGAAAGAGGAGTTAGGCGATCGCCCAGCCCCAAACCCTTTCAAATCACCAAGAGTTCTGCAAAACCTGGGCATTCCTGCTAGAACTGACGCAGTTGGGTTTGGGTGATGAATGTTGGTTACACGACCTCATGGCGACCTAATTCTCTATCGTCAGAGCCTTGCATGAATTCCATTTACCCTGGCGCTATGGGATGAACAGCAAGATGAGGAGCAAATTGTACAGATTTGCCAGTGAAGTCAGCCTATTTTGGAGAGTGAACCCTTCCTCTACTGCTTTGGTTGGGAAAGGATTGGCAAAGTATTGGTGTTGAGTTTTTTTTGCGTCTAAACTCTCTATGAAACGCGATCGCACGGATCAAGATCGCACGGACAAGATGATGGGTACAGCGCAGAGAATGTACCATTCGGGTTGATTCAGGTTGACTAGGGTTTACCGCTACGGTTATTGCCGCTAAAAGTATTGGATGGATAGTTCGTCGTCGTTACCTCAAACCTTTGCCGAAGCGATCGCCCATTTGCGAGTTGCTGTACTGCAACGATTTGACGCTGAAATTGAAAAAAAACATTTGCACTACCACAATCGATCGCACATTGCCTGTTTGCAACAGCGAGCGGATCGATTGTTTGATGCGGTTGCTCCCATCCTGTTTCCCAACGACGAGCAGCGCGATCGCCACAAGCAGCTACTCAATCTCAGTATTGCTGCCCACGACATGGTGCAAATTTTTTCCGAGCCAGTGCCAGCGTTCTCATCCCGACGACGTGAGGCAGGCGTCAGTGAACGGGCCACCATTGAGCGGTTGCGCCACCTAGTTTGGGTTCAAAATCAGCAAATTAGCACCCACCATCCCGGTAGTTCCGCCTTGCTCAGCCCGGTGGACGTGCAAATGCTAGAAGGGGCGATCGCCGCAACAGTATGCCACTATGATCCGGCTGATCAGGGTCTTTTTCAGCCAGCGCTGTACAGCACCACCCATGCCCCCAGTGTTGTGGCGCGGCTGTTGGCCCTAGCCGATTTGGGTGCGTTGGGCATGGATGGGATTGAGGTGTACCGTTGGGAAGACAGCCTGCTGTTTTTGGAAGAGAATTTGGATGTGGTGAAACTCCTGCAAATTTACCCCAGCGATCGCCTGGTGCAGGATAACCCCACCCGCGCCGAAAATTTGCGCCAGCGCTTGCTGCGTCGGGCACGGTTTCAGGTCACGTTTGCCCAATCACGGCTGGCACGGCTGCCCGCCGAGCTGAGTGGCCTACCTCCAGCCGCCCAGGCCGCGATCGCAACCGAGTTTCGCCATCTCACCCCAGAAACAGTCAGCACCATTGAGGCCACCACCCCTGTCGAAGATGACCTACCGCTGCTCAAGCTGATTCAGTTCTTTCGGCTTACAGACTACATTCAGTTAGCCGAGTAAAGCTCATCCAGTTTTATCAAGGTATGCAGCAATACGTTGGCTCCCTGAGTGCATTGCTCTGGCGAAGTGTACTCCTCTTCGGAATGGCTCACCCCAGCCTGACTGGGCACAAAAATCATGCCCATGTCGGTAATGCGGCCAATTTCGAGCGCATCGTGGCCTGCCCGACTGGGCATAGAACACTGGCTCAATCCCAAGTCGGTACACACGGACGCGATCGCATCTTGAACGGCATCTGCTGCCAGGGTAGGCTCTACACACAGCAGCGGTCGCGTTTCGATCTGGGTATCGGTTTGGGTGGCGATCGCCTGTAGCTCCACCTCAAGCTGCTGCACCATCGTATCCAGGCACTCTTTGGACAAATCGCGAATATCCACCGACAGCTCCACCCGACCAGGAACAATATTGACCGCATTGGGCTGAACCGTGAGGTATCCCACCGTTGCCACAGGCTGGGTGGGCATGCGCAGCGCCATTTGCTGCACCGCCAGCACCACATGCGCGGCGGCAACCATGGCATCCCGCCGCATATCCATGGGGGTGGTGCCTGCATGGTTAGCCTCGCCCACAATGGTGATGGCTTTGCGCCGAATGCCGACAACACCTTGGACTACGCCAATTTCCATTTTAGAGCGCTCCAGCACAGCCCCTTGTTCCACGTGCAGTTCTACAAATGCAGCCATATCCGCACGCGATCGCCGTGCAGTTAGGATGGTGTCCCAGTTGCCGCCAATCATATCCAGACAATCTTGAATGGATTGACCATTCACCGCTCGGTAACGCTCAGGTTGATCGGCCAGCACCGTGCCTGCCATCGCTTGGCAGCCAATCATCGTGTTTTCCTCATCAGTAAAGGCAATCACCTCAATGGGATGGTTGAGCCTCACATCATTGGCATGGAGCGATCGCGCCACCTCAATACCGGCCAGCACGCCCAACACCCCATCAAACCGTCCGCCCGAAGGCACCGTGTCAATGTGAGAGCCCGTCGCCAGTACCGGAGCCCCTTTCACCTTGCCCTCATAGGTGCCAATCAGGTTTCCTGCGGCATCGGTACGAGTCACCATGCCTGCTTCGTTCATCCATTGCTGAATCAGGTAGCGCGCCTGCAAAATTTCGGAAGTAAACGCCAGCCGACAAATGCTACCCGAGGGCTGGCGTCCAACCTTGGCCAAGCGGTCAATGTGTTCGTTAAGGCGATCGCCATTCACAGACAATTTGGGAAGAACAAACATGAGCACACCTAATTCATGTAATTGGGGGAAATAGACTAGACAGCGAACGAACGGAGAGCTTGGTTCAGCCGGGATGAGAAAAACGCAGCGCTGAAGGATGAGTGGGTAACAGGCGATCGCATCGGGTCAATCGCATTGGATCAATCGCATTGGGTCAATCGCATTGGATCAATCGCATCGAGCCAATGGATAGCTTAATTAGTGGGTTCAACCATTTCAGCGATTGGGAGCAAATTTCTTTAGGGTATTGGGTTCTTTCACTCGGTTCAGTCTCCCATAACGCAAATTGAAGCCAGAATTGCATGCAGCCTAGCCTATTCAATTGCCTCTGTGCTGCGTGCAAACGAGGCTACAGCAATTTCCTAACAGTGCAAGCTAAACCTGATTGTATACAACATACAGTATACAACTTGCCACCTGTAATGCTAGCCACGAGATTGTCACGAGTTCTCGCGATAGGATGACACCAGAAAGTTGATCAAGCCGCGTTTGCCAAGGGTAAAATCCCTGAGATTGCTTTGACAGTAGGACAACCAGCTGGAGTCTTGCCAGCTCTGGGCGATCGCCCAACATTTCGTTCCACATTCGATGTCCCCTTAAGCTTGCATGTTTATGACACCTCCTTGGTTTTGCATGTGGATAGATCGGATTAGAGCACTCGTATGGCGATCGCGGTTTTGGTGGGGTGGAGTATTGGTAGGAGTAGCGTTGGTAGTGAGCTTGGGAGCGCTTCGAGCCCATGCCGCTTCAACCGTGCTGCTGCAATACCGAGACGATCGCCAATCCCTGCCCATATCGGATCTGCAAGCCTTTGCCAACGAGGGAGCCCTCACCCCGGCACTTCAGCAATTTTTGGACGCTCATCAGGTTGCCCCAGCCAAAGTTCGGGATTCGCTCACGGCCAAGATCCCAGCTCGATTGGAGTCGGTGCTGCCAGAAGAGTTTATGCTGCTGCAAATTAACAAAACGGTGGGCGATTCCTTGCCGCTGCGCGAAGATGTAGACTCCCTCAAAACCGCATTGCAAACCGCAGTCAAACGCGACGGCACATTTTCGCTGATGGATGTGTTGGAGCACTATCCTCAACGCACGGTGCGGCTGTCGGTGAATAACTTGGAGCAAGCCTATCAGGATGTCAACCTGTTTGTGTCGCGGGTTGAGCCCATGCTGAATGTGGTGAGAAAGCTGCTGCCAGAGCTGGTGTGCAACTGCGATGCTGCCAATGCCGATCCCTCAGCCCCATCGGGAGGCGATAATTTAAGAATGGAGCCGGGAGATGAACCTGGGAATGAGTCGGCTGCACGGCGTGCTGTGTATGGCCAGTTACAGCAAGGGATTACGGCATTGTTGCTGCCTAAGGCCCAGGCTCAAACCGTTGAGCCGTTGAGGACAGGAACGGCGCAAACCACTTCTCAAGATCTAAAGCAAGAGAGGCCAGAGCGCGATCGCACCCCATCCACTCCTCAACCGATTGTTCCGCCGCTTGATCCCGAAATGTATGGCGATCGCCAGCTGGTGTTTACCTTTGGGCCATTGCGACCGTCCATTACCGTTGGCGAACTCACCACCTTTGCCGAGACAGGAGAGCTATCGCGCGGTTGGCGCAACTATTTGCGATTGGCCCGCATTAACCCCACAGAACTGCAAGAAGCGCTAACCCGACCGATTGCTGTGGATGTGGCGTTTTTAGATACAGCGTTGAATTCTTTGCTAGGCGAGTTTTTGCTGTTTGAAGTGGGGCAAATCATTCGCCCTACGGCGGGCCGTGCCGTCATTCAGGCCACCCGCTCAACGCTGGTGCTCTCCGCAGCGGATGATGGCCATTTTTCGATGCTGGAGCTGCTGCAACGCTATCCCACGCAACAAATACAGGTCAATGGAATGCGGTTGGCACGGTTGGGGCGTCGGGTAGGGCAACTGGAATCGGGTGGGGTCACGGCTGCCGCCTTGAGTTTGGAAGATTGGCTGTTGCGGCTGCAAACGTCGGCAGCCGCCAGTATTTGCGATTGCAATCAAGCTACGACCGAGGAGGCGGTTCATCTCTCGGCATCCCCCCTCCTATCCATTTCGCCCGAAGCGCGATCGCGCTTTTTGCCAGCGAATTGGCAACCGATCCCAGCCCATCGAGAAGATCGCGGCATTGTGAAAGTGGTGTGGCTTCAGGGAACGCCCTACGAAATGGGCTACCAGCATGGGCAACTGTTGCGGGACGAAATTGCCTCGTTGGGGCCAGATCCCATCCGCATTGCCCAGTTTGTGGGTCGAGGATTTGGCATGGGACGATTGGCCGCAAACCGCACCTATGCAGATGTGATGGAGGAGTGTCGCGGTTTGGTGGATGCGACCGAGGCTGATCTGGGCATTACCCTCGATGTGTGCGCCATGATGGCCTATGCCGATGTCTTCCAGGAGGTGTTGGGCTATGTAGTGCCGCATGAACTGTTTTGGGATGGGTGCAATCAGTTTGTCGCCACGAATGACGCAACGGTGGATGGTCACCTGTACCACGGCAACAGCGTTGACAACAGCAAACCGATTGATTATGTGATGAATCATCCGGTGATTTTTGTGCGGCAACCTAACGAGGGTTTGCCCCATGTGTTTGTGACCTATCCGGGTGTGGTGTGGCCCAACTCTGGCATGAACGTGGCGGGCCTGACGCTAGGACTAGATACGGCGCGTCCCAACAACACCAATGAACTTTCGCTGGTGGGCCGCAGCAATGTGCAAATCATGGCGAAAATTTTGGAGACAGCTACTAATTTTGAAGAAGCGCGATCGCTCATGGAATCGCAACCTCGCGTACGGGCCAACCTGATTATGATTAGCGATGGCAAATCGAAACAGGCGGGAGTCTTTGAGTTTACCGGGCGCAACATGGGCGTGCGATCGCTTCAGGATAATGGAGTGCTGTATGTAACCAACCACTTTGAGTTACCCGACATGTACCAGCGCCAAGAGTTGCCACCCCAGCCCTCTAGCTTGTCGCGGTTTGCGCGATTTCAACAACTGCTGGAGCCGGATCAACCCACGTCCTACTACGGAAAAATTGATCCAGCAGTCATGTCAACCATTCTGCGCGATCGCATCGATCCCTTTACCCTTCAGGCCAGCCCGCCGGATGTATTTGATGACGATGTCAGCATTGGAGGCAATGGAGCATTGCGACAGGCCATTTACGATCCGGAGCGGCTGTTGGTATGGGTCGCAGCGGGCAACGCTCCCGTGCCGCAAAACCCATTTTTGTGCTTTTCGGTTGGGGAACTGTTGGGCTTTCCCGATGCGGTGCCGTGTCCTTCGCCAGGTCTGTAGCGCGACTTGCCCCGGTTGGGGCCGCTCAATCAGCTGGCATATTCTTTAGAGCGATCGCCCCAGCCAAATGTCAGCATGGGCTTACAGAACCTCTTTGGGGAGATCTGATCACGCCCATTGCAGCACTTCGGGCACAAGTTCTTGTCATGAGCCGGAGATGGCGCATCGCTCCATTGTTTCAACCCAACCTATGACCAATCCCGATCCAGAATTTTTGCTTTTTGCCCAGCATGGATGGGCCGATGACAACAAGGCAATGGGGCGCTTGGCCGAGCAGCTCGTGCAGGATGAGGCCAAGCCCTTGGTGATTACGCCGTGCTTGGACTACATGCAAACCTGGATTCGCATGGCTCCCCTTATTGACCAGGTAGAAGCGATCGCCGCAATTTACATGGCCGACTATCCCAACGTGCCGCTGCGCATTGTAGGACACTCCATGGGTGGGCTAATTTGGCTTGAGGTGCTGAATCGGCACCCCCGCTGGCGCGATCGCGTCCATTCCTTTGTGCTGGTGGGTTCGCCCGTAGGTGGCGCCGATTTGGGTCGCCTGATTGATCCGCTCAAGCTGGGATTGGGCATCGCTTCCGATTTGGGCATTAACCGCAAACCCATTGCCGAATCGCTCGCAGCCGAGCTTCCCATGCTCATCATTGCAGGCGATTTGAACATTGGCACAGATGGCACCGTACCCGTGGAATGCACACGTTTTGCCAATGCGCGATTTGTGGCACTGGAGGGTATTTCCCATGCCGATTTACGCTTTCATCCTCGCGTGGCATCGACCATTCGCGACTTTTGGCAAGATTTTAATATTGGCGAATCGATCGAATTTGACGAGGTGGTGCGACGGCTGCACGCCGTTCCGGGCATTACCGATGGTCACTGGCGAGATTTTGAAAAGGCCCAGCCCAAAATTCAGCTCAAAAATGGCGGCACCATTCGCGTTTGGAAAAATTTGGCAGGGATTGATCATGTCTTTGTGGCATCGCCAGAGGGGCGATGTTTGTATGCGGGGTTTGTCGGCTGGCTGCATGCAGCCGATTTGGCCAATGCCCTGAATGAAATTGAGCACACATCTCTGGCAGAATCCCCTTGAGAGTAAACCTGCAACGACAACAAAACGTGAGTTATGGATAAGCTAAAGTGCCCATTTTTGCGTGCGCGTCGCGCACGCAAAAATGAGCTTTTCTGAGGTTTTCGCGGCGCGAAAACCTCAGAAAAGCCCTTAACCGAAACTGACGTTAACAAACTGGCAATAACCATTGGGGTGAACTGACTGCGATCGCGCTTGAACGTTTGCTGCATGGCCTGTCCCAATCTATCGGTGGGCAGATATTTCAGGCTCAACCGATGCGCTCCGTGATGTCTTCACAGGTTCCCCATATTCTGGCTCTACTGTAAAAGTAAGGCGCAAACGCTCGCGATTTGGGAGCAAGACCATGAGCACCATACTGCAACAGCGGGTTCAGGGGCTATTTCAACAAGAACGCGATCGCCATTCATCTCCCATTCATGAGGCAGATTTAGCAAATTTGCCTGCCCCCATTCAACGCTACTTGCGCTATGCCCAAGTGGTAAATAAGATTCCGGTACAAACCGTACGCCTCAAGCAAACCGGACAGTTCAAAATGCAGCCCGAGCAAGGCTGGCGGCGAATGACCGCAGAGCAGTATTACATCACAAATCCACCCGCCTTCTTGTGGTGCGGATCAATTTATCTGTTGCCGTGGGTGCCAATTCGTGTGGAAGATGCCTTTGTAGATGGGCACGGTAGCCTCAATGCAAAGCTGTGGTCGGTATTAACCCTGGTAAATGCCGGTGGCCCACAGTTTGATCAGGGTGAGTTGATGCGATACCTAGCGGAAATTGCCTGGTTTCCAACAGCGTGGCTTTCAGAGCAGATTACTTGGGAAGCGATGGATGAGTATTCTGCACGGGCAACCATCAAAGTTGGTGAAATTGCAGCATCGGCAGTGCTGCATATTAACGATCGCAACCAGTTGACCTGTGTGACGGCAGAGCGCGATCGCCTCGATCATGGCACAACAGTATCAACGCCCTGGACTGGCATATTCACCCAGTATCAAGAACTCAACGGGGTTATGGTGCCTACCGAAGCAGAAGTTATGTGGCACTTGAACTCAGGAAATTTTACTTATTTCCAAGGCTCAATTACAGACATTGAATACGATGCGATCGCTCCCTATTCATCCTAGTTAAAGCGTTCTAGCATCTGCAATACAAGTGTCGCCCCGTTTGCATTGACCCCGCAAATGGGGTTTTCTCACAAATGTCGAAAGAAATCATTTCATGTGTGCGGCTTAGATTCACATAAATTTCCACAATATGTTCAAGCTTCAATTCATGATGGCTTTATTCAGAGTTATTTTTAACGTACTAAAAAAATAACTATTGATGCTCAAGAAACTCCCTATCTTCTATTCGCACAAACAAGAGCGATCGCCTAACCAAAGTCATATCAATACGTTGCTTTTTATACCAGTTGCAACCGACGCATTGCATTGTGCAGGGTGCAACACATCCCTTCATCCGAGCTACGACAGATAAACCGTTCTGACAGTTGCAAGATGGCTCAATACATGAGACTTGCTGGCTGAATCCATTGTGCAACTCCCCTGCGCAAGAATCCATCCTCCAAATAAGCGATAGAGAATTGACCCATCAATACATCCAAATGATTTGGCTCGATGCCTATCTTGGGATGGATGCCATTTAGTATAATCTCCGCGAACTCCACCGTAGAAATACAGAACATTGGGGTAAACACTTAGTTCCACTTCCGTGGTTATACAGGTTAGGGCGATCTGCCAGGGGGAACCCTTTCTAATAATGAGTCCGACTTTCTCCTGGAGCTTTGTGTATGTCCCCCTCTGTGCAAGCTGGTGCGCTATCGATCGCGCAAGCCCATGATCTATCCAGTGCATCTCAAGCAATGATGCCCCAGCTTAGCGGAGCAGGCACCCTGGCCGGACCCGGCAAAGCCTCTACCCTGTTGTTTGTAGACTCGCGGGTTGAAGACTACCAAAGCCTGATTGCAGGGGTGGCGGCTGGCACCCAGGTTTATGTGCTAACGCCAGAAGAAGATGCGATCGCCCGCATCACCCAAACGCTACAGGGCCAATCGGGCATTGGCAGCGTGCATATTGTCTCCCACGGGGTGGATGGCGGTCTGCAAATTGGGCGCGACTGGCTCACGGGTAGCAACTTGGACGACTATGCACCCCAACTCCAGCAATGGGGCGGTGCACTAACGGAAGATGCCGACATTTTGCTCTACGGCTGTAACGTTGCCGCCACCGACCAGGGACAAACATTTGTTTCGGCCTTGAGCCAACTCACCGGAGCCGATGTTGCCGCCTCCAATGATCTGACAGGCAATGCTGCTCAAGGTGGCGACTGGACACTGGAATTTGCAACCGGGGCGATCGCAGCGAATCTTCCGTTTACACTCTCGGCTGCAACCGCCTACAGCTACACCCTCGCCACCTTTTCGGTGACCAACACCAACGACAGCGGGGCAGGCTCACTGCGACAGGCTATCCTTGATGCCAATGCCGCTGCTGGAGATGACATCATCACCTTCACCGGAGCGGCCTTTGCGGATGCCACTGCCGATACCATTACCCTCACTAGCGGCGAGCTAACCATTTCCAGCAACATCACCATCAACGGTACCGGAGCTGACCTACTCACCATCAGCGGCAACAACGCCTCTCGCGTCTTCGCCATCAGCAGCGGTACTGTCGTCTTCAACAACCTCACCATTGCTGACGGCGCAACGCCCTTTGGTGGAGGTTTGTTTAATGGCGGAACTACCACCATTAACAACAGCACTATCCGCAACAACACAGGTAATTCTGAAGGAGGTGGAATTTACAATGCCAGCTTTCTTACGATTACGAATAGCACCATCAGTGGCAACACAAGCCAAGTAGGCGGGGGTATTGTCAATGCTGCCAGCCTAGTCATCACAAATAGCACCATCAGTGGCAACACAGGTGCAGTAGGCGGGGGCATTCATATCTATGGCGGTCAAACTACCAACCTCACCAATGTCACGATTACCAACAACACAGCCACGGGCTCAGGTGGCGGTATCATCCACAATGGCGGTACTGCTAACCTCACCAATGTCACGATTACCAACAACACAGCCACGAACTCAGGTGGCGGTATCACCCGTGCCAGCGGTACCATCAACTTGAGGAACAGCATTGTTGCTGGCAACAACCATGCTTCTTCTCCTGATGTGGAAGGCTTCTTCAATAGCCCTAGCCACAACTTGATTGGCAAAAGTGATGGCAGCACGGGCTTTACCAATGGAGTGAATGGCAACATTGTCGGTACGATCGCCGCTCCTGTTGATCCAAGACTGGGTGCATTAGCCGACAACGGTGGCCCCACCCAAACTCATGCTCTCCTAGCCGATAGCCCTGCTGTCAACGCCGGCGACAACGCGGGCGTTGCTGCCACCGACCAGCGGGGCGAAGTGCGGATTTTGGGAGGCACCGTTGATATTGGTGCGTACGAATTTGATCCGATTCCCACAATCGCCCTTCCCACAGCAGGCAACGTCAGCTACACCGAAAATGCAGCAGCGATATCGCTCGATAGTGGCGCTACCCTTTCCAATCCCAACAATGCCGACTTTGATGGCGGCACATTAGAGATTGAGATTACGGCAGGAGGGCTAGACAGCGATCGCCTCACCATTACAACAGGGGGAAGCGTAACCCTCAATGGGCGAATTGTGCTGGTTGGCGGTGTGCAAATTGGAACCTACACCGGAGGCTATAGCGGCAATCCTCTCGTCATCGAATTCAACGCCAACGCCAACGCGACCAATGTGCAAACGTTGTTGAGGGCGATCGCCTACAGCAGCGTCGATGAACTTCTGCCCACCACTGCCACCAACCGGACCGTTTCCTTCACCCTCACGGTTGGTGGTGAGGCTAGCCCCACCGTCACCAAAACCGTGAGTGTAACTGGCGTAAACGATGCCCCCTTCATTGGTCGTCATACCGTTCTGTACAACGGAGCGCTGGGTACTGCTCCCGCTGCTCAGGGCTGGGCTGCCGTAACGCTAGGCTCCATTCAAACGGTGAGTGGTGGAGCCACAACCCTCAACTCCACAGCAAACCTGGGGCTTTATGCAGGTTACTCTCGGGTTGTCGATACCTTAGATGCCACAAATGGGTTCGTGTTGTCCTTCCAGGCTCGGGTTAACAACGAAGTCTTGCAAGCAGGCGTTGGCTCCGGTGCCGACAAAAATGGAGATGGCCTGCCCGATCGCGCTGGGTTTAGCCTTACCATCGTCAGCAACGATCCATCCAAAGCAATTGAACTCGGCTTCACCAAAACTGCCAACGGGCTGCGCATTTGGGCACAAGAAGATGGCACCAGCCAAGCTAACCCCAGCCAATTTGCCGGGGCCGATGGCGACACCAAACTGTTCTTTACCCAAGCCGAAGGCGTGGATATCGAGCCCGATCCGGGCATGGGCGATTACAGCATTGCAATCAAAGGCGACACCTACACCCTCTATTTGGATGGCAACGCCATTTTGAGTGGCAAGTTGCGAAACTACCAGGCATCTCCACAGCCCGCCGTATTGCCGTTCAACCCTTACACAACAGCAAACCTGGTTGCCTTTAGCGATAACACAACTTCCGCCAGCGGCAACTTTAGCTTGGCCTCTGTCAGCGTTACCTTTACGGGCCAAATCGCCAACCAAACCACTAACGAAGATACCGCCACCAATGCCATCTCGGTTGGGGTCTTCGATTTTGAAACCGCCGCCAGCAGCCTAACTCCCAGCGCAACCTCGGCCACCACAACCGTTGTTCCAGACGCAAACCTCTCTTTTGGCGGCAGTGGGGCCGTGCGCACCCTAACCCTCACTCCCACGGCCAACGCGTTTGGAACCAGTCAAATTGACCCATCCGTCAGCGATGGTGAGGATAGTTCCCCAACAGGCAGCAGTATCTTCAACCTCACGGTTAACCCCGTCAATGACGCTCCTACCTTTACGAAAGGCACCGACCAAACTGTCATCGTTGGCGCGGGTGCTCAAACCGTGGCCAATTGGGCAACGAACTTTGATCCTGGTCCCGATAACGAAAGCGACCAAACGCTGGTGGAATATGTCATTGTTGGCAATTCCAATCCCAGTTTGTTTACAGTGGCACCCAGTATTGATGCCAACGGCGTGCTGACCTATACCCCTGGTAACATCACCGGAACTGCCACCATTCAAGTGCGTGTGCGGGATAGCGGCGGTACCGAAAATGGCGGTGTAGATCTCTCAACGATTCAAACCTTCACCATTACGGTGAATCCGCAAACCGTCAACATTACTGCGTTTGATGCTACTGCAACCGAAGGTGGGGTCAATAATGGCACTTACCGTATCGCGCGTGGAACTGGAGCCACCACTGGAAATTTGGTCGTTACGCTAGAAATTGATGGAGTTAGCACCGCAGCGGCAGCAGACTACACCCTCAAGATTGGGAATACAGAAGTCACCGTAACCAACAACACCTTTACGGTCACAATTCCCAACGGGCAAGAGTTTGTGGATTTAACCCTAGAGGCGATCGCCGAGGCTCTTGGGTTTGCTGAAGCCACCGAAACATTGCGGCTCAACATTGACGATGGAAGTAACTACGATGTCGGCGCAAGTGCCAATGCCACCGTTAGCATTACGCAAAACGGCTTTGTCGTCATCAACACCAACGACAGCGGCCAAGGCTCTCTGCGGCAGGCGATCCTAAATGCAAATGACCTGGCCGGAACCGATACCATCACCTTTGCCGGGGCCACATTCACGAACAGTACTGCCGACACCATTACCCTCACCAGCGGTCAGCTCACCATCTCCAGTGATCTCACCATTGAGGGAACGGGGGCTAGCCTCCTCACCATCAGCGGCAACAATGCCTCCCGCATCTTCAACATCAGCAGCGGCACCATTGTCTTAAACGACATTACGATTGCGAATGGCAATAACACAGTAGATGGAGGAGGAGGGGTTTATAACGCTGGCACCCTCACCATCAACAACAGCATTCTTCGAGACAACACTGCAAGCAATCCGGCAAACTCGATTGGAGGCGCTGTATTCAACGTAGGGAACTTAACCGTATCGAACACCACAATACAAAACAACAGTGCTGTATTCGGTGCTGGTATTTTGAATACTGGAACTGTAACAATTAGCGACAGCACAATCATCTCCAATACAGGGGGCGGTGGAGCTGGAATGCGCAACCAAGGTGGAACCGTAACAATTACTGACACCACCATTGCCAATAATCAGACCTCGGGTAACGCAGGTGGCATTCACAGCTTGGGTGGCAGCTTAACAATTTCTGGAAGCACGATTAGCAACAATCAATCCGGTAATTTTGGCGGCGGTATTTTTAACGAAGGAAATACTATTGCTACCATTGCCAACAGTACCATCAGCGGGAATACAGGCAACAATGGCGGTGGAATCCACAATTCTGGTACGGCGACGCTAAACCTAACGAATGTCACGATCGCCAACAACACCTCCAATACTAATGGTGGTGGCATTGCGGTAACGGGCGGTACGGTCAACATTAAGAACAGCATCGTGGCCAACAACAACAATGCCTCTGCTCCTGATGTATCAGGAGCATTTGTCGACCAAGGCAATAACTTGATTGGCAAGAGCAATGGCAGTACTGGATTTACCAACAGCACTAGCATTGTGGGCACGATCGCCAATCCGATTGATCCCAAACTGGGCGCATTAGCGGATAACGGCGGCCCTACCCAAACCCACGCACTGCTGAATGGTAGCTTTGCCATCAACGCAGGTAACAACACCGGAGTTGCTACCACCGATCAGCGAGGCAACACTCGCATTGTCAACGGTTTGGTGGATATCGGTGCTGTAGAGTCCAGCTTGGATCGCGTCCAAGTCATTGCCCAGGATGCCACCGCCACCGAACTTCCTGGCAACACCGCCACATTCCGCATTCAGCGAGATAACACGCAAGGCAACCTAGCCGTTAGCCTCACATTGGGCGGCACTGCTTCTGCCAGCGACTACACCTTTGGCAATAACGTCACCGTTTCGGGTAACACCATCACCGTCACCATCCCCAATGGTCAAGCGTTTGTCGATATCGTTGCCACCCCTACGCTCGATACAAACGTTGAAAATACCGAAACCCTGGTACTGACCCTAGCGAATGGCAATTACGGCATCAATGTCTCTCAGCCAAGCGCCACAGCAGACATTTTAGATGCCCCTGTCGTATCCATCACCGCACCAGATCCAACCGCCACCGAACTGCCTGGAAATCCTGGCGTCTTCCGCATTACCCGCGCTGGTAGCGATACCAGCCAAGCGCTCACCGTGAACTACACCATTGGTGGCACGGCGACCAACGGCATCGACTATACGGCCCTGACGGGGACTGCCACAATTGCTGCTAATGAGAACTTTGTCGATATTGACATCACTGCCATTCTGGATGCCAACGGCCTAGAGGGAAGCGAAACCGTTATTCTCACCCTAGATGACGGGGCCTACGCCATCAACTCTGCACAACAGAGCGCAACTGTCACCATTCAAGATGCGCCTGTCCTAACAGTGGGTGCCGTGGATGCGATCGCCACCGAACAGCCTGGAAATCCTGGCGTCTTCCGCATTACCCGCACTGGCAACACCAGCCAAGCGCTCACTGTGAACTATACCTTAGCAGGCAACGCCACCAACGGCACCGACTACACCACCCTTCCCCAAACCGCCATCATTGCCGCAGGCCAATCCTTTGTCGATGTGACCGTCAACCCCATCTTAGATTCACTGATTGAAGGAAACGAGACCGTTCGGCTCGTGCTGAGTCAGGGTGAGTATGTCATTAGCACTCAAAACGCCAGCACCGTTAGCCTGGTGGATGCCCCTATCGTATCCATCACCGCACCAGACCCCACCGCCACCGAACTGCCTGGAAATCCCGGTGTCTTCCGCATTCGCCGCGCTAGCAGCAACCTGAGCCAAGCCCTCACCGTAAGGTATACCCTAAGCGGCACAGCTACCAATGGCACAGCTACCAATGGCACAGACTATCCGGCTCTGAACGGAACTGCCATCATTGCCGCCGGCCAAGCCTTTGTGGATGTGGTGATCAGACCCAAACTCGACAGCCAGGTTGAAGGTCTAGAAACTCTAGTGATGACCCTCGTGGGTAACCAATACGCCATCAACAGCGCTCAAAAGGCCGCAACGATGAACATTATCGACGCTCCTGTGGTGTCGCTGGGTCTTCCCGATGGCATCGTCAACGAGCACATTCCAAACTCTGGCAAGTTCCGCATTCGCCGCGCGGGCAATCTCTCGCAACCCCTCAGCGTCAAGTACCTCATCGGCGGAACCGCCACCAACGGCATCGACTATACTCCCCTCTCTGGCGTCGCCACGATCGCCGCTGGTCAATCCTTTGTCGATGTGGTCATCAACCCCATCAACGATACCCTGAGTGAACTGGGCGAAACCATTCGCATTACGCTGGTGCCTGGCAGCTATGCGCTCAACCCAATTGCCAAGGCTGCCAACCTGACGATTGCAGCCAATGACCCCATCATTTCCCTCACTCCCATTCAAAATTCCGTTGCGGAGGGCAATTCGGGAACTCGGTTGGTGAGCTACCGGGTTTCACTCTCCCATGCCAGCGACCAGGCGGTGACGGTGAACTACGCCACGGTGGATGGCACCGCGACGGTGGGCAATGGCGACTACCGCCGAGTGGCACCCACCCGGCTGACCTTTACTCCTGGCATGACTCAGCAGACGGTGACGGTGGCCGTCAATGGGGATGTTCGCTATGAGGGGAATGAGACCTTCTTTGTGCAGTTAGCCAATCCGGTGAATGGCGCTATCAACCCCAGTGCATGGCGACGGGTAGCTCAGGTTGTGAATGATGATGCGATGACGGCCTACAACTTTGGGGCATCCAGCTTCCGGGTGCCGGAGGGCAATCAGCAAAACACGGTGCTGATTCCGGTGGTGCGGACGGGCAATGTGGCGTTTGCCAGTGCGGTGCAGGTGCGGTTGACGGGGGGCACGGCGATCGCCGGGGTGGACTATGTGGGCCAGTTAGTGACGGTTGGGTTTGCGGCGGGGCAAACGACGGCCTGGGTGCCGCTGACGCTGTTGGGCAATACGACGAACAACCTGGAGCGATCGCTCTCGTTGTCTATCATCGGCTTTAGCCATTTGGGAGCCTATACCGATGTGCCGGTTGCCGTGGTAACTGTTGTGGATGATGACGTGCTCTTCCAGCGCGGCACTGGCTACAGTGGAGCCAACTAAGCAAGTCACAGGTTGACTGCAGGACAGGTTGTGTACCAGGTTGCACAACCTTGTCACTTTCACAAAGCCATAGGATGGAAACCCAATAAACCCCAACCATCGACCCCGAAGGGAAGGGAGTAGGCGATCGCCTGCTGCCTTCCCTTCGGGGTTAATTGCATCCAGCCCTGTTGCAGAAATTTGGATGAACGTTGCGTAAAACCAGAGTCTGATGCATCGCCGCTGCATTTGTCGCAGTGAGACCACTAGCCCTCCGACATGAATCCTTCAACGCGCCATTTGGGCAGGAGGACTCATGAGTAGTATACCAACAGAGCGATTTCAGCGACCCCAAAATGAGTCACGATCAAGCCAGGAAGTCAACACAGGGGCTTAGCGTGCGCCAAGCTTTTGCGGATGAAGCCATTTGATTATTCACTCAACTTTAAGACCATTAACTTTCGACAGCATCCAGAACTGTATCGCATTGGTCGCGGTGAGCAGGGCGTTTTGTTAGTGGAGCCCTACAAAAGTGAAATCTTGCCCCACTGGAAGTTCAAAACTCCAGACGTTGCCCGCCAATCAGCGGATGCGATCTATGAACTGTTTCTGCAGTACAAAGAAGAAGAAGACTTTGTTGGAATGGATATGGCACGCAAGTTTTTGCAAATGGGGTACACGCGATCGCGTCGTTATGCCAACCACAAGTCAGGGCGCAAATACGCAACAGATACCAAGACTGTTTTGCCCCGCGAAGAAGATCCCGTGAAAGCCGAATCCGCCAAGATTTTTTATGAGAAATGGCAATTAGCAAAAGCAGATTCGGAATATATTCGGCTGGGCGATCGCCATCGCAAGCAGTATGAAAATTCCGAAGCTATTGCTGTCCAGACATCCAATTCTTCACGGCGGGCAGAGAAATGAAATTTTCAGACATGCGAGGTATCTTCGCTCAGGAACAAACCAGCCAAGGGCTATTGGTGATTGGTTTGGATTCCGAAGGGCGACGAATTGAGGTTCTCTTTCATGCAACAAGTGAACCCAAAGACCATTGGGAAGCTGTGACAATCAAATATTTGTGATTCGTTTAAGGCTCTAGTTTCACTAGATAGAGGTGAATTCTGGAGTTCGCCCTCTAGACGTTGTAGCCAACGTTGCGTTATTCTAACGTAAGAATCTTCAATCTACACCACAACAATGAAGTAGTATTTCAAAGCTAGGAACTTGTGCAAAAGTTAGTTAGCTGTGCTGTGAACTGCAAGCTGAGCTCTTTGCATACGTTGCATACAGAAACGTCTCAGAAAGGTTCTGTGTCCTGGCTTCTCAAGCTTTTGCCAAATGAATATCTCTGCCCTGTGCAGTAGTTTTGCAGTTTTATTGTGTAAGGAGGTCGTGGATGTTACACGATCGGCATCCCTGCTTGATAGCTGAAAACTTGAGCTATCAGGTTAGTTCTACGCGTCTTCTATTTCAAAACATTCATCTCAGTGTTTCACCAGGTGACCAAATCGCGTTAGTTGGTTCCAACGGAGTGGGTAAATCAACGTTGCTCAAAATTCTTGCTGGTGAGATTCAGCCCAAGCAAGGAACCGTTTCTCGTATGGGTTTAACGTACTATTTACCCCAAATCAGCACTATTCAAGAGTCAATTCAATCAAACTCAATTTTCACATTTCTGAATGCCATTTCAAATGAATGGTGGGAAATTGAGCAGATGCTTGAAACAACGTTTGGCATGACTCTCGATGTATCATTGCCCATGCAAAGTTTAAGCGGCGGAGAATTGTCTAAATTGATGCTGGCGATAGGGTTAGTGCGATCGCCCGATCTATTACTGCTGGATGAACCGACCAATCATTTAGACTATTTGGCTGTTGAAGAATTACGTCAGTTTCTTTGCCAGTTTCACGGAGCATTTATTGTTGTTTCACACAAACCGCTTTTTCTCGATCAAGTAACTCGCACAACGTGGGAACTCACCCCTCATGGATTGCAAACATATGGCGGAAATTATTCTTTTTACCAAGAGCAGAAGCAGCTTGAACAGGCTGCACGAGTCCGATCGCATGAAACGGCTCGCAAAGAATTAAAACGCGCCAAACTATCTGCTTTGCGAGAACAAGAGCGAGCAGCGCAATCTAGTCGTAATGGCCGCAGTCGCCAACTGAACGGAGATATGCCACGCATTTTGGCCGGAGGGCTCAAGCGACAAGCCGAAGTCACAGCAGCAACTTTGAAGGTAAAGCATGATCGGGCGATCGCGGCTGCAACCCAGAAAGTGACTGAAACCAAAGTGAAAACCACCAAGGCAACGAGAGTTCATTTGGAGGAAAACCATCAGAAACCCCAAAATTTAATTGATATTGACCATGCGAGCCTTTGGGTTGATCATCGCCTGCTACTCAAAGACATTCAGCTTCATGTTCAAAGTGGCGATCGCATTTCAATTGTGGGTGCAAATGGTGCGGGTAAATCATCCTTCGTGCAGTCGATGTTGGGGATTGGCTCTGCTTCAGCACGCCTTCAGGGTAGTGCCCGACTTGCCCAAATGCAGGTCGTTTATCTTGATCAACAGTATGCCCTTGTGGATCGAACGCAAACCGTCCTGGAGAATATCCAGCGGGCCAATTCTGCGATTGACTACCAACTCCTACGACAACAGCTAGGTCACTTTCTATTTTTTGGCAATGATGTACACAAACTGGCGTCAACGCTAAGCGGTGGAGAATTGGCAAGATTGGCGATCGCCATGATTACAATTTCAGAACTCGACCTACTCATTCTTGATGAGCCAACGAATAATTTGGATATCGAAACAGTTGATCAAATCGTTGAAGCGTTAGATGAATTTCACGGGGCACTGTTAGTGATTTCTCATGATCTCGATTTTGTAAGTCGAATTCATATCAATCGTTCATATCGCGTGAAACACCAAACATTGCAGCAAACCGTATTTCTGCCAAGTGAGCGATCGCAGTATTACCACGAGTTACTAGATACTCGTGGTTAATGCTCAGGCTGTATCTATCTCGCCTGTCTTGGGCATCCTGACCGTGTTCCAAATATCTGGTTCTTTCCTTTTTCATAACCACCGTTCCCACAGCTGGAAAAGCCCCAATCTTCTCCCATTGAAAACCATGGATGGCACAGCTGAGCTGTGCCATCCATCAAGGCATGCAGAACCTATGTATGCAGAACCTATGTATGCAGGACTTAATGTATACAGAACCTATGCTGCCAAATGATTGGTTCCACCGTCTCTGGATATGATCAATTATTAAAAATTACAACACTGGATATCGTTTTCTTTGGTTATGTTTCTCTTTACCGATATTCCTCTCCAATTTTTCCAAAAATTGCCAATGTGTTATTTATTCGCGGTGTTTACCGCACATCAAAAAAACCATATCACAACACTTAATAGGAGCGACTATGAGCAGCGAAGGCGGATGCCCGTTTACCGGCGGAGGTCAGAGAAAGGCACGTCAGGTAACGGGAAATCGGGACTGGTGGCCGAATTATTTGAATCTGAGCATCCTCCACCAGCACTCATCCAAATCCAATCCCATGGGTGAAGAGTTCAACTACGCTGAGGAGTTCAAGAGCCTCGATTTAGCAGCGTTAAGGGCAGATATTTATGAGCTGATGACCACCTCTCAAAACTGGTGGCCAGCAGACTATGGTCATTACGGCCCGCTCTTTATTCGAATGGCGTGGCACAGTGCTGGTACCTATCGAATTGGCGACGGTCGCGGCGGTGCGGGTTCTGGCAGCCAGCGGTTTGAGCCACTCAACAGTTGGCCGGATAATGCCAACCTGGACAAGGCACGCATGTTGCTGTGGCCAATCAAGCAAAAATACGGCAGAAAAATTTCCTGGGCCGACCTCATGATTTTTGCTGGCAACTGTGCCCTAGAGTCAATGGGCTTTAAGACGCTGGGCTTTGCAGGCGGGCGCGTGGATGTGTGGGAGCCAGAAGAAGACATTTACTGGGGGTCTGAGAAAACCTGGCTTGGCAATGAGCGGTATGAAGAAGATCGAGTTCTGCTGAACCCCCTTGCTGCCGTTCAAATGGGCCTGATCTACGTAAACCCAGAAGGGCCAGACGGTGAGCCTGATCCGCTCGGCTCAGGGCGCGATATTCGCGAAACCTTTGGCCGAATGGCGATGAACGATGCCGAAACAGTCGCGCTCACGGCTGGCGGTCACACCTTTGGTAAATGCCACGGTGCGGCTGAAGCAACCCATGTTGGCCCTGATCCGGGAGGAGCAACCATTGTGGATCAGGGTCTTGGCTGGAAGAGCACCTACAACACAGGAGTTGGTGTTGATGCAATTACCAGCGGCATTGAAGGCGCATGGACTCCTACACCAACACAATGGGACAATACCTATCTCGAAAACCTGTTTAACTATGACTGGGAGCTGACCAAGAGCCCGGCTGGCGCATGGCAGTGGAAGCCCAAAGGGGATGCAGGAGCAGGTACGGTACCCGATGCCCACGATCCATCCAAACGGCATGCTCCTATGATGACCACGGCGGATATGGCGATGAAGATGGACCCCATCTACAACCCGATCGCGCGGCATTACCTCGAACATCCCGACGAGTTTGCTGAAGCGTTTGCGAAGGCGTGGTTTAAGCTGACCCATCGCGATATGGGACCGCGATCGCGCTACCTTGGCCCCGAAGTGCCTCAAGAAGAGTTTCTGTGGCAAGATCCCATTCCCGCTGTCGATCACGAGTTAATTGATGAGCAGGACATCGCCGCTCTCAAAACCAAGATTCTGGCTTCGGGCCTATCGGTTTCACAATTAGTTTCGACGGCTTGGGCCTCGGCCTCCACCTTCCGCTGCTCCGATATGCGCGGCGGCGCGAACGGAGGGCGCATTCGTCTTGCACCGCAAAAGGATTGGGAAGTCAACCAGCCAGAGCAGTTGGCCACAGTGCTACAAACCCTGGAGGGCATTCAGCAGGAATTTAACAACTCGCAGTCAGGCGGCAAGCGAGTTTCGATGGCTGACTTGATTGTGTTGGGTGGATGCGCAGCCATCGAACAAGCGGCAAAAAATGCTGGTCACGAGGTCACGGTTCCCTTCACGCCAGGACGCACCGATGCATCGCAGGAAAAAACCGATGTTGAGTCTTTTGCGGTGCTAGAACCGACTGCCGACGGATTCCGCAACTACACCAGCGGCAAACACAGTGAATCGCTAGAGGAAATGTTGGTGGATCGGGCGCAGTTGCTGTCCCTATCTGCTCCTCAAATGACGGCTCTGTTAGGTGGTTTGCGCATTTTGGGAGCCAATGTTGGAGGCTCCAAGCATGGAGTGTTTACCCATCGGCCCGAAACGCTGACGAATGACTTCTTTGTCAATCTGCTTGACTTGGGCACAACGTGGAAAGCAACCTCGGAAGAGGAGTATGAGTTTGAGGGGAGCGATCGCAAAACGGGCGAACACAAGTGGACGGCCACGCGAGTTGACCTCATCTTTGGCTCAAACGCTCAGCTCCGAGCCCTCGCAGAAGTCTATGGCTGTGTAGACTCACAGCAAAAGTTTGTGAATGATTTTGTGTCGGCATGGGATAAAGTGATGAACCTTGATCGCTATGATCTGCGCGCCGTCCAAGCATCAAGCGCTGCAAGGGGCTTCTAAGCCTAAGGTCGACATTTGCGAGAACTTAGCACACAAATCAGCAAGCAGTCATCGCTAAACATAAAACTCTAAAACTCTGTGCCGCCCGCTATGCGGGCGGCACAGAGTTTTAGAGTCCGTTTTTTCATAGCGCTATAGACTGGGAAAGAACCTGATGCCCGTCTTCCATGTCACTGTCTTTGACGTTTAGCGATCTTCAACTTCAAGCCCAGATCATCGGCGGCTTTATCATGCTCATTTGGGGATTGGAAGTCCTTGATCAACTATTGCTGCGGCACCGCTTAAATCGTTTCGGCATTATTCCCCGAACTTTAAATGGTTTACGGGGGATTGTGTTTGCCCCTTTGCTACATGGCACATGGAAGCATTTGGTTGCAAACACACTACCTCTGGCCGTTTTGGGCTGGTTTACACTTTTGAATGGCGTCATAGAATTTGCGATCGCCACAGCAGCGATCTGGCTCCTCAGCGGCCTTGGGGTCTGGCTCTTTGCCCCTTCTAGAAGCCTTCACATCGGTGCTAGCGGCATCATCTTTGGCTATTTTGGCTTCTTGCTATCTCGGAGTTACTTCGAGCAGGACTTACTCTCTGCCCTTGTTTCAGTCATGGTTGCCCTGCTCTACGGACCCCTGATTTGGGGAATTTTGCCCGCCAGAAAACAGGGCATCTCGTGGCAGGGACACCTGTTTGGCTTTTTGGGTGGTATTGCCACAGCCCGCTACTTACCAGAGTTAACGCAATGGTTGAATATGCTTTGAAACGTGAGTTATGGATAAGCTGAAGTGCCCATTTTTGCGTGCGCGACGCGCACGCAAAAATGGGCTTTTCTGAGGTTTTCGCGCCGCGAAAACCTCAGAAAAGCCCTTAACCGAAACTGGCGTTTTGAACAATTTTTCTCAACTGTGAGGGGATTGCTATAGTTCGCAAACCAAGCCAAACACGTTAGCAGAATTTTAGGCAACAATACGCTTAGAACTTACGCACGTCATCCGAAAAACCAGGGGATTGAACGATGTTTGGAACGCTTAGCGTTCCAAACATCATTCAACAGCGTAAGTCCTGACGCGACTAACTTTACTCAAGCTGCAATATCCGGCGTAGGATTGTCTGATATTTGGGCGTGGGTTGAAAACGTCCTCGCTCCACATCGCGCACCCAACTTTGACTTTTACCAATGCGGTCAGCTAAAGCGCGTTGACTCAACTTAAGCTTCTTTCGTGCATCGGCAATTTCTTGACCAGAGAGTGTGAAATAGGAGGGAAGTAATCTCTGGCGATTTGTTTTGCGAGGATGTTTTTGTTTCGAGTTGGTAGAAGAGGGTTGCTGCCAATTTTCTGGCAACTCAAAGCGAAGCAGGCGAGCGTTCATGAGCCGATTCCACTTACCTCTTGGAGCCGCATCTGTCAGCCGAGACGCACGATGCCCGTCATTCGTCCAAAACTCCAACGCTGCTTCTGCATCATCTGGTAATTCGGAGAGCTTGGCCCATAACGGTTGAATTTCTGTGGGGTAAGTAATGGGATCAAAAACAGGTTTGATATGGTAGTGATTCAATACTTCCAAGTCACTTTCAAAAGTACGAAGTAATCGCTTTCGTCCTTCGAGTTGAGATGCGGCTTGAGCCAGTCTTGTTTCGCCATAGGCTACCCGCATTAAGGTTGGTACAGTAACTCGTTGCTCTTGCCCCATCCTGGTTTTAAACAATAGCCACAACATGATTCGGGCTGCCCCTTCATGCTGCTGCCAAATACTCATCACTGTTGTGAGCAGGGACTTTGGCAGCGTTCCATATTGATAAAAAGCAGTGTGATTTTTATAGCCATTTCGGTTTAGGAAGTAACTTGCCCAAGCTCCAGCTTTGACTCTGAATGTTAGCCCAGTGATATGCTTGCAACCTAATTCATCTTCTTGGAAATGATGCTGAATTTCTAGCAAATGCCAAAGTTGGCTTGTTTCTAACGAAAATCCTTTTACTTTTCCCTTTGGTTTCCAGTCCATACTGATTGCCAGTTTGCAAGGTTGCTGGGCCAACTCTTTTATCAAGGCTAACTTTGCAGGTTTGGTCAAATCTTTTCGCTTATCTAATCCCAAATACTCTTCAATCTGGCGATCGCTAATTACAAACTCTTGCTGCCAAGGCTGTTCCAAAGAGGCTGCATAAGCTGCATATATTAAATGCAAACAGGCCGCTCGAACATCAAATGTATCAATTGCCGCCAAGGCTTCTGCTGTACCTAAAGCGACAGGAGACTGGGTATTCAGAGTATCTATTACATGAAACGTGACTAAGCTACGTCCCTGGTTAACTGGGCGTTGGTAGTACAGCTTTCCATCAGCATCCGTTTGCCAAGGAAGAGAGCGGCGTTGTGCTAGAACATTGCATAGTTCCCAAACTGTGATTGCCGAAGCAAACAAATTCGTTTTGCCATTGGGAAATAAATCAGGATTGGTAATCGATCTGTCGCCCGCTTTGCATCTGCCCTTCTTAGCCTGAAACGGAATTGGAGAGTCAACCGGACAAGCCAGAACACATTGCGGCTCTGGAGCATGGCCGTCACAGTTATTACACAGGGTTGGGTCGATCCAAAACTCTTTGCCTTCTAAAATTGCGATCGCACCAGTAGGACAAACGGGCAGACAAATATCACACTGAATACAACGACCAGTAATAGCGTAAGGCATATGTAATTTAACCTTGAGGAATTGACTCAGGACATCGTTACTCTCGGTTCTTAACTGCCACTATCCAGAGAACTGGATGAATTTATAGTCATACTTCAAAGACAAGATTAATTTTTGTTCAAGTTGAGCGAATTTATATTGTTTTAACTTAGTTGATTCAAATATGGCTCTTGGTGAACTTTTTGAATCCCCAATAATGAAGCTTTCAGTTAACTGAAAGCTTCATCAGTCATCAGCCGTAATTCAGCCTAAAACCCTAAAACCCTGTGCCGAGTACATTGCCATCGGCACAGGGTTTTAGGGCCTGGTTTTTAATAGTATCGAGGGACTTAAAGATGATAGTTTGAACACTCATTTGTGAAAATGTTGCTAGATTACTGCTCTAGCAACATTAGCCGCATCGGATCGAGATGCACACGCCAAGGGAAAGGCTGATCTTTCAGCAGCGCCCATTTTTCTTTAAACACTTCTGCTTGCAGATGGTAATCACTTAGGCTGGTTGGAGGTCGATGCAATTTCAAGAACAGCGTCATGCGGTGTGGTGTTTCACTAACTGTCGTTAACCAACAGGGAAAGGTGTTCTCGGCTAAGCCATACGAGAAGGGTTTTTCCTGCTGCTTTTGGCTGCTGTTTGTTTCTAAAAAAATCAGTTGATGGGCACGCAGGCCAATTTGGGTTAGCTGGGCGGGAATGGGTTCAACGCAGGTTAACGTACACTCCCAATCGATAGCTTCTACCTGGCTGGGGCCACTCGCAACGGCACGAGAAAAGTTTTTACAGCCTGTTAATTGAGCAATGCTAGTGGTTTGAGGATGCTCAAAAATATGATGTTTTGAGCTATGGGCGATCGCCCTTCCCTGTTCTAGAACTAGTAGGTTCGTGCAGACTCGAAACGCTTCTTCTAAGTTGTGCGTGACGAATAGTGAAACGCCCGAATAAGTAAGCAAACTAGCACTCATTTGCTGTTCCATTTGACTGCGTAGATGAGTATCTAAAGCCGAGAAGGGTTCATCCAGCAATAACACTTCTGGTTGACTCGTAAGCGCCCGTGCCAGGGCAACCCGTTGTTGCTGTCCGCCCGAAAGTTGATGTGGATATCGATGTTCCAGACCCTGTAGCTGCACCATCGCAAGCTGAGCCTCAATCTGCTGCCGAGCTTGTGCCTTCGGAGTGCCTTTGGGTAAACCAAAGGCAATATTTTGGGCAACCGTAAGGTGGGGAAAGAGAGCGTAATTTTGAAATAAGAAACCAATGCGGCGATCACGACTGGGTAAATTAATTCCTTTGTCAGAATCAAACAGCACCCTTCCATTTAGGATGATTCGTCCAGCGTCAGGAGTTTCAATTCCAGCAATGCAGCGTAGGATTAAACTTTTTCCTGCTCCCGATGCACCGAGTAAGCCCAAAGGCTGATCATCAACCGTAAAGGATATGTTGAGGTCAAATCCGGGTAACTGTTTTTGGATCTGAACGATTAAGTGGGCAGGTGCGATCGCCTGGCTGTCCGCAGAGGGAAGAGTGTAGTGCATAGAAGAGAGAATGCGCTCCCGATATCGTCCTTTCTTTTTCCACTTCTTTTGACGCTGTATGTCATACCCATAGTTCACTCCTGCGATCGCAGAAAGTGAAACTACCAGAATGATCAACGACCAAAACCAGGCTTTGTGGCGGTCTCCTCCCTCAACGGCAAAATAGATCGCCATCGGAATGGTTTGCGTTTGACCAGGAATATTACCTGCCAGCATTAAGGTGGCGCCAAACTCACCCAGTGCCCGGGTAAATGCTAGGGTTGTTCCAGCCAAAATGCCAGGAAGAGCCAATGGAAAAGTAATTCGCCAGAAAACAGTTGTCTCAGAGGCTCCTAGCGTTCTCGCAGCCCGTTGTAGGTTCGCATCAATTTGCTCAAACGCGCCAATCGTCGTTTTGTACATCAATGGAAAAGCAACGATCGCGCCTGTGATGACCGCTGCATACCAGGTAAACACCACATTAATTCCCAAGGAGAACAAAATTTTGCCGATGGGCCCATTTTTGCCAAACACCAACAGCAGCAGAAATCCTAAAACGGTAGGGGGTAAAACGAGGGGCGCGATGAAAATTCCTTCAATTAACGATTTAAACTTCCCCCGATAATCTAGCATCCACCGAGCCGCCGCAATCCCCAAAAAAAAGGTGATAGCCACGGCGATCGCTGCAACTTTAAGCGAGATCCAGAGCGGAGAGAAATCCATTGTTATTGTGCTCCAGGCCTACCAAACCCAAATTGTTGAAAAATATTCTGGGCCTGACTATCGAATAAAAACTCAGTATACGTTTGCGCCGCTGTTGCATTTGAACTGCTGCTCAGTACTGCCATAGGATACACAATGGGCTGATGCAGGTTCTCTTCTGCGATCGCCACAACCTTGACGCGATCGGATTGCTTGGCATCGGTTGCATAAACAATCCCCGCCTCTGCATTACCACTTTCAACAGCAGCCAACACCCCCCGCACATTATTGGCAAACACAAACTTAGGTTGCAGGGGTTCTGCTAACTTCAAGTTTTTGAGGACTTCCTCAGCATACTGTCCGGCAGGAACACTGCTCGGTTCTCCTACAGCAATTTTGCTGACCCCTGTGTCCGTAAGCTGGCGAAAATCGGTGAGATTTAAGGTAGAGTTTTGAGGCACAATGAGCGCCAGTCGGTTGGCCAGTAAATTGCGCCGAGTATCCGCCAAAAGTAAGTTTTTTGCTTGCAGCGCGTCCATCTGTTTTGCTGCCGCAGAAATAAATACATCGGCTGGTGCACCCTGTTCAATCTGCTGCTGCAATGCCCCAGAAGATCCAAAGTTATAACTGACTTGAACCGTAGGATTGGATTGCTCAAATAGAGGATCGATCGCTTCTAACGCATCTTGCAAACTTGCCGCCGCAGAGACCGTTAACGTGACAGAGGGTGAACTTTCAGAATTTTGGGAAATAGATGACGTTGGGCTACATGCAATTAGAAGCGTAAAGGTGAGGACAAATAACCCAAACCAAGTCAGGAATCGTTTAGTGCTCATTTGTTTTTGTGGAGACAGGGTTTCCATGAAGCAATAGGAACAGGCGACTTCAGCACAGATAGGCTTAGCCATGCACCTAGAAAATGAGGTGATGTTCTAGACGTGTGGTTATTGGTTGTGGAAGGGGTGCGATGCACCCTTCCACAACCAATAACCACACATTTGAAACACGACCAAAAATGAGGCTCCATCTCTCGTTCATGAGTCTTGGGTTGAGAAGACTGGAGTATAAGAATGGATGCAAATCAATCGAAATCCTGATGTCGCTAATGCCGCTAAAATTGTATTTGATGTCATTTTACTAACTTTATACCAACTTATTTGGTATTCTAAGATGCCAAGAAAAGAACAGGGCTGGATTACTTTTCAATCCTCAAGCGAAGAGCGACAAATTTTGGAAGAGATTTGCCAACAAACCCAACGCACCAAAACAGAAGTCTTGAGAGAAATGATTCGACAATTGGGGCTGTCAAACTCCTCTGCGTCTGTGGATACGAACTCAATTGCATTGTCGGAAGATTTAGAGGAAGAAGAGCTACTGCCGACAACACATATGACAGACGAACTCATCAAGACGGCACCACTACAGGCTTTACAAATCAGCGCCCGTAACATTTTAAAGGCAAAAATAAAACGGATTGTAAAAGGAAATGTCAATGCAGAAGTCACCCTGGCGATCGCCCCCGGAGTAGAATTAGTTTCGGTTGTGACTCGAACCTCTGCCGACAAACTAGGGTTAAAAAAGGGAAAAGAAGTTTTCGCGGTAATTAAATCCAGCAGCGTGATGATTGCAGCGGAATAAAATTACCCAATTTTACGCGCAACAAGATGGAATAGATGCCAGTGTTTCTCGACACCAAGAGCCGTTTTCCCAGGATGCTCTTCTTCCTCAAACCACTCAAGTTCAAACGGGGCCAGTAACTCCATTACCTGTTCGCGGGTATGGTGGCTCATATGAGCATAAGCTGCCCACGAGTCGCAATCGCCAATGAGCTGACCACAAAGTCGTCCCCCCACTCGAATTGCCGTCACAAGCTTCTGCCAAAACGCCGGAAAGTCAGCAGGTGAGCAAAATTGTAGACAAAAGCTGGCATTGATCAAATCCACCTGTTCTGGCAGAGTTAAATCTTCAAACCGCTCTACGCGAGTTTCCAACTGCTGAGGAGAAATATCAGGTCGTTGACAAAGACGGGCGATCGCTGCCGCTTCTCCATCAATTGCCAAAACTCGCCAACCACGATGCAGTAACTCTACCGTGTCCCGTCCATCCCCACACCCCAAGTCCACAGCAAATCGAGACGCAGCAGGTTCAGCATCACAGTTTGTGAGAGCCTTGAGGAGGGTCTCACGCGGTGGTCGCCCCTCGATAGCTCGGTAGTAGTCAATCCACTGATGTCCATCAGGTGGATGGGGCGTTGAACGATTGGGTGGCGTTTGCATAACACTCAGTAAGCTATCCCTGCAATCATACTCAACCGCCAGATTGAAATTGACGACAATGCAGAGTTTTGTCATCACTTCATACATGCGCACGGGGCTGGGTTGCTTTCACGATGGGAGTTCCTCCCTAATTGACTGACAAATTTCTGCAAGATCAAATTGGGTAAATTTATAATCGGCTCTAATCGGCTTACCGTCAGTCTTTCGAAGAACATTGAACCGATCATGAGGTGCGCATTCTGGTACTTTTGCCAACCAATAGGGGTTTCTCCGTAAGGTTGCATGACAAAAAAGTTGACGCAAGTTGATGCAAATTATCCTCAAAGACCCTCAATGTGTTTTGGATCGCAGGTTGTGCCTTTAGCCCACCTCTAGCGGGCTATGGGTATAGCAGTTCTTCGGGCAAACCCGCGAACATGCCTGACACCCCACACAGTTCTCTGAGTTAAAAATGGTCATAACTTTTCGTTCAATTTCCTCGTCTTCTTCATCCTCAACAAATTCTCCTTCTTCGTTCATGGCCTTGAGCAACAGCACATTCTGTCCACATGCTTTGAAACATCTACCACAGCCAATACACTTGGTTTGGTTGATTGCCCGAACAAATTGAGGTGTCCAAGTTTTTCCACTGAGGGTTAAGCCTGTTAGATATGCCATATTTCTTCCTTGGGTTGATGAATAGGGTTGCTACAACGGATGTGTATTTTCATCGACTGCAACTATCACATCAGAAGCTTTAATCACAGCATAGGCATCTTTTCCTTCTGCTAAACCAAGTCGTTCAGCGGACGATTTGGTAATAATGGCAACGATTTCAAGACCAGGCGCAATTTCTATCGCCACCTCTGTATTGACGGCACCCACAGAAACCGTTTTTACCGTTCCTTTAAACGTATTCCTTGCACTAATTTTCATTACTTTCCCCGAATTCCGTAACTTCCAATTTTGCTGCTGACTTTGACGTAGACAGCACGAATCATTTCTTCACTAAGGGCAATCCGTCCGCTTCCCACTTTCACCATAAAACGAGGCGATCGCTGTTCTAAGGTGATGGATATTCCTGGGGTAATTCCTAATGCGTTTAGTTTTTGAATGATGCGATCGTCAATTTTGCCAAATTTAGCAACAACGCCCCGTTCTCCTACCCTAAGTAGCCTCAATGAAGAACCAGACACCACAAAGCCTTGCTTGAACATCTTGCCCATCCTTCAGTGAATAACTGTAGTAAATACCTGAACCGAGACCAGTTAAACCAAATAGGCTTCTTGATGAGTTCGAATCGTACAGTCAGAGCGGGGATACGTAACGCAAAGTAGAATAAATCCCTTCGCAACCTGCTCATCATCAAGAAAAACTTGCTCAGACTGATCGATTTCACCTTCTACAAGCTTGCCGACGCAGCTAGAACACGAGCCAGCTTGGCAGGAAAACGGCAAATCTAAATCACTTGTTTCTGCCGCATCTAGAATCGTGACATCATCTTCGACTGGAATTGTAATATCCAGATTGCGTTTCTTGTTAATCAAATGAACTTGATAGGTAGTCATTTTAATTCCCTCGATTGGTTACAAACTGAGTCAGTTAGCGACACGCAACTCCAGCAGGTGAACAGTCTCCAGCTTGGAAAGATTGGCCACAACCACAGGTATCCGTCGCATTAGGGTTGGTAAACTTGAAGCCGCTTTGGGTCAATCCTTCCACATAGTCAACCACAACTCCATCTAGCAGGGATGCGCTCTGGGCCGCAATGTAAACGTTTACTCGCCCCTGCTGCACGAGTAAATCATCTGGCTTAAGGGTATGAATTAAATTGAGTGCATACTGGTAACCGCTGCATCCACCATCTTCCACAGAAATCCGTATCCCTTGGGCTGGTTTCTCGCTTTTGCTGCTGGCTTGCAGGAATGCTCGTAACCGGAGTTCTGCGACTTCAGTTAATACTAGAAACATAAGCTCTCCTCAGCTTTCGATTGGTTTACTTGAAATAATGAGCATCAGGCATAGGGCGATCGCACCCATTAGACCAACGAAGATGACAGCAAGTGTGCAACCCCTTTAGGAAGCTCTGCACCATTGCCGCATACCGAACAATTTGGATCGTGATAGGGGCGACGTTTAGCAAACTCCAGTCTGCTTAAATCCATAGTTAGTAATTGAGATAACAAGGGCTCCCCCAATCCTGTAACGAGCTTGATCGCTTCTAGAGCCGCCAAACAGGCCAACGTTCCAGATACAGCGCCCAGTACCCCAAAACTGCGCCGATCCCAGTCTGGTTTTTCAGGAAAGATACAAGATAAACACGGCGTTTGGCCCGGAACAATGGTTGTAAGATAAGCTTCCATATCATTCATAGCTGCTTCTACCATGGGGGTGTTCCACCGAACGCAAGCGGCATTCAATAAATCGCGTTCAGTAAAGTTATGGGCACAGTCCAAAGCTATATCCACTTGACGCACCAGCTGGTTCACATTGTCTGGGGTAATGTATTCACAAATTGCATCCACCTGAACGTCTGGATTAATGGCCTCCAAGGTTTCCTTAGCCTTAAAGACACGCGGTTGATTTACCCAGTCATCGGTCATGAGAACTTGGCGATTCATATCATCCAACCGGAGATTGCCACCCCGTACAAGGATGAGTCGCCCCACCCCAGCCACTGCCAAATACAGGGCCGCTGTACCGCCTAATCCACCGACACCCGTAACCAATACCGTCGATGATTTGAGCCGCTGTTGAGCCTTTTCCCCAAAACCAGGAAGCGTGATTTGGCGGCGATAGCGTTCTAGCTCAGTAGAGGTTAAGTTCAACATGTCCATTCTCTTTTGTGGTGGTGTCATGGGGACGATGCAAAAATGTCGTGTCAATGGCGATCGCCCAAGCCAATTAATCAGACCCAATTTCTGTGAGCAAAACCAAGTTTTGAGGTTTCTCGTTGAATACTTTGAAAAGCTTTTGCTCCAAAGAGTTAGAAGATTGGAAGAGCGCATATGCTTGCTGAAGGGCTAAGCAATATTGGTTAAGACTTTCTGCTTCATCGAACCCATTCGTATCAAGCTGCTGCATCAATCGAGAGAACTTCTGTAAAATATGCAGACGATTTACGTTCACGATCGTGGGATCATAGGTCAGATCAAAGAAGTCAAAAAACTGTTCTGCATCGGTGAGTTGATTGAATTCAGCCAGTGTTTTGCTCATCATTCCTACCCCAGTTGCTTTAGCCGTTTTTTGAGTTCATTCAGTTGGTGATAAATCTCGTAGGTTTCTGTTGCCAAAGCCATGAGATTTTCAAAGTCCGTAGGCAACCCTTCTGCAAGATCATGCAAATCCATTTTGAGCTGACCTGCTTTGCTGTTTAAGCGTTTGATTTGCGTTTTTAGTTCGTCTTTGTCGAGAGTCGTTTCGCCCGGTTGAGGTCTACAGAATTGCATCAGATTCTCCAGCACACTCACTATAATTTGCAAATTTCAGCATGACGTGTTGCCAGGTCTATCCCAGCATTGGCAAGCTTTTCACCCTCAGCAATTAGATTGTCGAGTGAATCAAATCCAAAGCGTTGAGCATCTCGCAATGTACGAACCACAATCAGCAACCGACCAGAAAAAATCAATGCCCAACCAAATCCTTCATGGCTGAGATCAATCACAACTTGGGAGAGTTGCCCGGTTTGTTGCTCAATTCGGGCGGCGATCGCCCGATAGAAGGCCATAATTCGCCCTTTTGTAATTGGATCAACATCTCCTTCTACTGAGATGTCTCGCTTCTGGGCTTTGCTCACCACAAAGGGCTTAAGCAGCAATTCATCCGCCCAGTTGCGGAGGGTGCCATAGGGATCATTGGCGCGAATTTGCTGTATTAGCGCCTTGGCAAAAGGAGTGTCCAAAATGTCAGAAGACATAACAAGCGTCGTGCGTTCAGGAGTATTCATAAATCGCTGCTTTAGTTGCTGAGTAGGGTATCTTCTAATGAGTGAATCGCAGGGGATTGCTGTTGCAACACTTTTCGTAACCAGGGAGGCGGATTTCCATTCAACGTTAAGACTAATTTGTTGAGGACATCATCAATTTCTTCATCCTCAGACCTAGCTTTAATGGGAGTTACCTTTTTGCGAATTAGACGTGCGGCTGCGCTTCCGCCGATCGCTGACACATAAACGAGCGTACAATCTGCCAGGGCTTCAATTTTGGGTACAAGTTTGTCTTCGTTGCCGTCTTCTTTCAAGTCACCAGAGAATTCAATCGTTTCTACAAACTGATATCCATCCAGGGTGACATCGTAAACAGCTATCTTTCTTGCCCAACCAAAGTGAGCATCGATGTGAACTAAATCATTCGTAGCGAAGGCAATTTTCATGATGGTTCTCCTTTTCCATATCTAGAAATACATTGCCAATCTCAAACAGAAGCTGCGTGGTGCCGCGATAGCCAATCGTGCAGCGTTGCCCATTGCCCAGGCGGTCGAACACCGGAAAGCCCAATCTATAAAGGGGAACACCAAGACGTTGGGCGATCGCAGCACCATTGGAATTGGTCATGATCAAGTCAGAACCAGCGGCCTGTTGTTCAAAATCATCCAAATCACCAATCGTTACCATTTCAACGGGAAGATGTTCCAGTAACGGCGACTTTGTGGTGGTCACAGCCGTATGAATTTTGGCTCCCATGTGGTGTAGCCACCAGGCCATAACATAGAGCAAATCGGGTTCTAATGCCAGAGAGATGCGCTTTCCACCAAAGTAAAAGTGGGTGTCAAGCATCGCATCTTGAAGCTGACAACGCTGACGACGATAGAATTCAGGAACTTCAATTCCACTTAAATCTGCCAAAGCTTGCAAGAATTGATCGACCGCACCCAGCCCAGTCAGTTGCGGAAAGACCTCATAGGGAATGCCACACCGACGTTCCAGAATATCAGCAGCTTCTCGCATACTCTCGCCGATCGCAAAAGTATAGGCTGAGCGTCCAATTTCCTGTAGCTGTGCAACTGTCGTTCCTCCAGCCGTTACAGCGCTGTAATCATCTTCCAAGTGGCCATCCAACGAACGAGACAGATCAGGAATAACAATGGGTGTAAATCCAAAGGCAGTTACCATCTCTTTTAGTTCCTGGACATCTCCCGGTGTAAGGGCAGAGCCTGCCAAAATGGTAATTTGATTAGGGATTGCGTCATCGATCTTCGTCAGCTCCTTGACTAGGCTCTCAACGGCAGCCGCAAAGCCATCCTGAAGGGAGCCCTTAAAATCGGCTGTGGAAACCAGGACAATGGGAAGATCACTCAACTGAGGTTGACGCTTCCGAAACTCGCGCAATATACCTTCCATGTCATCTCCGCGAGTTTCGGTTAGCCCCGTGGTGCAGAGTCCTATGATTTCTGGTTTAAATTTCTCAACGATGGTGAGAATGGCTTGTTCAACGTTCTCTTCCCCTCCTAAGATGGTGCTAACCTCTGTCATCGCTGTTGTCGAGAGAGGAATTGCTTCCCGAAAGTGCCGCACCAACATGACTTTGGCAAAGGCGGTACACCCTTGAGAGCCATGAAACAGCGGCATCATGCCCTTAAGACCTAAAAAGGCAAGAGCGGCCCCCAGGGGTTGGCTTTGCTTCAGTGGATTGATGGCGATCGCCTTCTTCGACGTGATGATTTGAGTTCTTGAATTTGGATCTGAGTCTGTTTTGCTTCCTAACTTCTCCAGCATTGGGGAACTTTGAGTAACTTCCCAAGGAGCGACCTGCCGCACCTGTTCCCAAATGGGGCTATACAGTGCTTCCTCTAGCTCTCGTGCCAGTTCCACCAGCCCAACATAACCAGAATACGCATGATGACGTTCTTGATTAATATCCAGAAAAGGAATTCGAGCTTTGAGGGCAGTATATTGATTGCGTCCGCCGGCAATCAGCATGTCAGCCTGAGTTTGAGCAATCACCCGCAGTAGCTCTTGAGCATTGCCCTTTTCCAACGTGATACCATCCTGACCCAGTAATGCCTTAATGCGAGATTTGTCTTCTTCGGTACTTTTTTTAGTACTCGTAGCAACAACTTGCATCCCTAGATCTTTTGCAGCCGAAATAATTGACCAGCTTTTCACGCCTCCGGTATACAAGACGACTCGCTTCCCTTGCAGGCGATCGCGGTAGGGTTTCAAGGCGCAATCAAGGTGTACAGTTTCTTCAGCAATCAGTTGTTCAACCCGTTCCTGTAATGCGGCATCCCCCAACTTCAATGCCACATGTCGCAAGCATTGATTCATATCTTCTACACCGTAAAATGACTCTTCGATGTAGGGAATGCCGTAGCGTTCTTCCATCTTGCGCGCCATGTTGATCAACGCTTTGGAGCAGATCATAACGTTGAGTTTGGCGCGATGGGCACAGGCAATGTCGTGATAGCGAGCATCACCCGTAATTTTTGCTAACACCCGAATGCCCACTTTCTCAAACAGTGGCAAAACGTTCCACAACTCACCTGCAATGTTGTATTCCCCAATCAAATTAATGTCATAAGGTGTTGTGTATTCCGGTTCTGCGGTTCCTACGACATATTCTAGTAACGCTTCGCCTCCGACCCGATTTCCCAAATTCTTGCTGCCAATAAAGCCAGGAGAATTGACAGGAATGATTGAAGTTCCTGTCTGCTCAGCTGCTGTTTGACACACGGCATCCAGGTCGTCTCCAATCAGCGCAGTCACACAGGTAGAGTAAACAAAAATAGCTGCTGGATGATAACGCCGTTGCACCTCCAAAATGGACTGATACAGCCGTTTTTCACCCCCAAAAATGACATCATTTTCAGTTAAGTCGGTGGTAAAACCCATTTTGTACACCGTAGGCCCCGAAGAAAGGCTGCCCCGACTGCCCCAAGAATTACCCGCACAGGCAATTGGCCCGTGGACCAAATGAGCAGCATCGGTGATGGGTACGAGTGCAATCATCGCGCCATCAAAGGCACAACCACCTTGGGCTGCACCCGGTTGCGCTTGTTGAGTGCAGGCTTTGTTTTTCTGATCGCCACGCTTGTGATGATTATGTTCACAACCGGGTTCGGCCAACAATTCTTTAATCTTGCCTTGGGTCATTCTCATGGCTCAAGTCCTGGGTAGAGGATGAAAAGGAACTAGAAAAATGGAAGGGTGGGAGAATGAAATGATGAGTAGGGAAATGAACGAGAACGAATCGTACTGGAACGAGAATCGAATTAGCAGATATACCGGTTGACATCCTCACCACATACGTCCGCAAGATAGGCGAGAGCACGGAATCGTAAACTCATCAATTCATCGTAGAGAGGATTGAGCTTACACAGGGCAGGAATGTGATAGGTCTTACCAAATAAGTGAACGTCTCTCTCGAAGGCACATTGGCAGGGGATGAGGCGGCAGAGGAAATGAGCAAACTGAGGGTGACGAATATCAATGCTGTCGAGCCAGTTTCGCAATGGGGTTAAAAGACCACGATGCGATCGCTTTTTAGGAAGGAAGGGAGGAGCGTGATCCTGAATTAAAGTAGGCATAAGAAGCGTCCTGGGAGAATCGGTAGAGACGCTATGTGTACAGCGTCTCTACCGCTAACGTCAACGAATCAGGTCATAGGAAATATCAGTCTTAGCAGGAATGATCGTGTTGCGATCAAGTTCATCCAAGATGGTGTTCACAATCCAGTTGAGCAAATTAATCGCCCCCTGGTAACCATAGGTTGAATAACGGTGCAGGTGATGGCGATCGAAAATGGGATAACCAATACGAACGAACGGGGTTTTTGTATCACGCCAGAGATACTTGCCGTAGGAGTTGCCAATCAGCAAATCAACAGGCTCCGTGAAGAGGAGCGATCGCAAGTGCCAGAGGTCCTTACCGCCCCAGATAGTAGCCCCTTGGCCAAAAGGACTGGAATCTAACAATGCTCGCAGTTCTGCTTCAAATTCAGGAGTACTGTTAGTAACAACGATGTGAACAGGTTCTGCACCAATTTCCAAGAGAAATTGCACCAATCCAATCACCAGATCAGGATCGCCATACAGGGCGACTCGCTTACCGTGTAGCCATGCCTGAGAGTCAGTCAGGGCATCCACCGCACGACCCCGCTCGTCCTCCAGTTCTTGAGGAATAGGCTTACCAGTCAGGGCAGAGAGCTTAATTAGGAACTCATCGGTACCGCGAATGCCCACTGGACGAACTACTGATGTCGGCTGCTTCCAATCCTTCTCAATATATTCACGAGTTTTAGTTGTGGAGTAGGCCTGGAAGGCGATCGTGGCTTCTCCATTAATCGAATCAGCCGCCTCTGTTATAGGCGTACCACCAGGGTACATATTGTATTCACCAGTATTAGGTGAATCGAGGTAGTCAGAATTATCTGCCAACAGGGTATAGTTCACCCCCATCAAAGAAGAAATCCGCTTCACTTCTCGCAAATTGCCAATGTAAGTTTCAAAGCCAGGAATGAAGTTAATCTTGCCGTTGGTGGTTTCTGCTTTCTTGTCTTTGGTCAGGTTCGTGAGAATTCCCTTCATCATGTTGTCGTAACCCGTGATGTGGGAACCAACAAAGCTAGGGGTATGAGCATAAGGCACAGGAAACTCTTGGGGAACAGAACCTGCGGTCTTAGCGTTATTGATGAATGCTTGCAGGTCATCGCCAATCACCTCCGCCATACAAGTGGTGCAGACGGCAATCATTTTGGGATTGTAGAGATTGTACGAATTTGCCAAGCCGTCGATCAGGTTATTCTGTCCTCCAAACACGGCTGCATCCTCTGTCATCGATGAGGAAACGGCCGAGAAGGGTTCTTTGAAGTGTCGAGTGAAGTGCGATCGAAAGTAGGCGACACAGCCTTGCGACCCATGAACAAAAGGTAGGGTTCCTTCAAACCCAACCGCAGCCAGAATGGCACCTAGGGGTTGGCAGGCTTTGGCGGGATTGACAGTGAGGGCTTTGCGCGAGAAATTCTTCTCGCGATACTCCCAAGTTTTCGTCCACTCAGCAATGCGAGCAACGTCTTCTGGGGTATGTCCACCTTCAAACTCTCGCTTGGCTTCGAAGAGTTCCTGATATTCATCCTGATGAAACAGTTCTACGTGATCTTTGATATTGTTGATGTCGTTTTGAGCCATGATTGCGGTTCTCCTATGAGTGATCAATGGGGGGAGCTGAATGGGTGGATGAGTAAGGAAAAAGGATGCAAACAAATGAACTTGTTTACCCATTCACCCATCTGCCCATCGGGTTATCTACTCCTTTTTCCACGGTGTATCGATCAATTTCCAAGTAGGACTGTTCAACGCTAAATCCATGTCGCGAGCAAAAATTGCAAATCCGTCATAACCGTGATAAGGACCGGAGTAATCCCAGGAATGCATTTGGCGGAAGGGGAGCGCCATTTTCTGAAATACATATTTCTCTTTGATGCCAGAGGCAATCAAATCCGGTTTCAAAGTTTTGACAAATTGCTCAAACTCATAGGCAGAGACATCGTCATAAATTAGTGTGCCGCCTTCCACATAGTGTGTGGTGCGCTTGTAGTCGTCGTTATGACCAAACTCATAGCCTGTGCCCACCAGTCGCATACCCAAGTCTTGGAAAGCAGGAACCACATGGCGAGGACGCAGTCCACCCACCATTAGGGCAACCGTTTTACCCTCTAATCGAGGACGGTATTTCTCAATCACGGCTTGTGTTTGCGCTTCGTATTTGGCGATCACTTCTTCCGCTTTTGCCTGAATTGTTTCGTCAAATTTGGAAGCGATTTCCCGCAATGATTCCGCAATCTTCGTTGGCCCAAAGAAGTTGTATTCTAGCCAGGGAATGCCGTAGGTTTCCTCCATGTGGCGAGAAATGTAGTTCATCGATCGATAGCAGTGCACCAGGTTCAGTTTTACCGATGGCGTATTGATCATTTCGTGCAGGGTGCCATCGCCAGACCATTGGGCCACAACGCGTAAACCAATCTCTTCTAGCAGAATGCGGCTTGACCAGGCATCTCCACCGATGTTGTAGTCACCAATAATGGCAACATCGTAGGGAGTTCCTTCCGTAATGTTTCCCGCTTTCTTTTCTTTATCGTATTGAGGGAAAACCCAATCGCGGACGGCATCATTCGCAATGTGGTGCCCGAGCGATTGAGACACTCCCCGGAAACCTTCACAGCGGACTGGAACGACCGTTTTGCCAATTTCTTTCGCAGCTTTTTTGGCAACAGCTTCAATGTCATCTCCAATCAATCCAATGGGGCATTCAGACTGAATCGATACTCCCCGATTGAGCGGGAATAACTCGTCTAATTCAGTAATCAGCTGCGCTAGTTTCTTATCCCCGCCAAATACGATGTCTCGCTCCTGAAAATCGGAGGTAAATTGCATCGTACCAAAGCTGTCAATACCTGTAGTACCAATGTAATAATTGCGGCGACCTGACCAAGAGTAATAACCGCAGCCTACAGGTCCATGGCTGATGTGAATCATGTCTTTGATGGGTCCCCAGACTACCCCTTTTGAGCCAGCATAGGCACAGCCACGAGTTGTCATAGAACCAGGAACTGATTTGATGTTCGACTTAACACCGCAATCAGATTTTCCTTCTTCGTAAACGTTCAGGTGCTTTTCTCGTTTCTTTTTGGCCTTGTCGGGATAGACTGACAACACCTCTTGGATTAGTGCTTTTTTGTCTAGTTCTGCCGTTTCTGCGGTGGTTGGTTTCTCGTCTGTGAATGTCATAAGCGCCTCGCATGGTGGAAATGGGAAGGAAATGGGGAGGATGAGAGTTATCGAGAGTAAGAGATTTGTCCAACTCATCCTCCGCTCACGCTTGAGTTCGAAAGGGGAGTAGAGATGATATGAAGTAGGGTAGGCCGCACCTAACCCTATCTATCTACTAAGCAATGCCTGCAGGAGCTTTGGTGCCTTGTTGAATTGCCTTCTGGTATTCGTCTTCACCACCCAAGATGCCAAATTCAACCAATAGATCTTCTAGTTCATCCATCGAGATGGGAGTCGGGATGCAGAGATTTTTGTTGTCGATGATCTTTTTGGCAAGGGTGCGATATTCTTCGGCCTGCTGGCTATCGGGCGCGTATTCAATCACTGTCATACGGCGCAGCTCTGCGTGTTGAACGATATTATCGCGAGGGACAAAGTGAAGTAACTGGGTGTTGAGACGTTTCGCTAGAGTCTCAATCAGTTCTAGCTCTCGATCAACCTTACGGCTGTTGCAGATTAAACCACCGAGGCGTACACCCCCTGAGTGGGCGTACTTAAGAACACCGCGAGCGATGTTGTTTGCAGCATACATTGCCATCATTTCACCGGAGGTGACAATGTAAATTTCCTGAGCCTTTCCTTCCCGAATCGGCATGGCGAAACCGCCACAAACCACATCACCCAACACGTCGTAGGATACAAAGTCGAGATCTTCATAGGCACCATTTTCTTCTAGGAAGTTGATGGCCGTGATGATGCCTCGACCTGCGCAACCAACGCCGGGTTCAGGGCCACCTGACTCAACGCAACGGACATCGCGATAGCCCGTTAATAGGACTTCTTCAAGCTCCAGATCTTCCACTGCGCCGCGTTCGGCTGCTAGGTGCAGAATTGTGGTTTGGGCTTTGCTGTGTAGCATGAGGCGAGTTGAGTCTGCTTTGGGGTCACAACCCACAATCATGACGCGTTGACCGAGTTCAGCCATGCCTGCGATGGTGTTTTGTGAGGTGGTGGACTTACCGATACCACCTTTGCCGTAGAATGCAATTTGTCTGATTTTTTCGTCGCTCATTGAATGACTCCTTCATGAATTCATGAGTTACAGAAATAGAAATGTGAATGGACTCGAAGTTCAAAAGAAAATCAGGAAGTAGAGGTCGCTCGAGGCGGCGATCGCTCTACTGGAGCTAAAGAGTTGGATGGCATAGACGAGGTGGGATAAAGGAAGAGGGTGAAGACTCAGAACGAAAGAGAAGAAATGATAAAACTGCTTCTTTTCTGACTCTTTTGTTACACAGCTTCTACAATTAATGTAGGCAATACGCGATCGCGTAACCGAGCTTCAATCATGTCTTTGAGCGTAGCGGTGCTTCCAGGGCAAGAACCACAGGCTCCTTTGAGAACAACTTTGACGAGATCACCATCTACATCAAACAGTTCCACATCGCCACCATCTGCCAGCAGAATAGGACGAACTTCATCTAGGGTTTGTTGAATGCGGGTAATTTTTTGAACGGTGGTGAGTCCTTGTCCGGTTTGCTGAATGCGGATTAGCTCAGCTTCAACCCTGGCAGTGGTTGTTGCAGTTTGTTCCTGTACTGAGGCAATCAGGTCTTCAATATCTGCTAGACAGGAACTACATCCACCACCTGCTTTGACATAGCTAATCACTTGTTCTACTGTGGTCAAATTATTTTCAATTACAACTCGACGAATCCGATTTTCACTTACCCCAAAGCATTGACAAACTAATGCACCATCATCATCTTCATGGGGTAAAACTTCGACACCACGATATTTGTAAATCGCAGCTTCCAACGCTTCTTGCCCCATGACAGAACAGTGCATTTTCGCCTCGGGTAAGCCTCCTAAATAATCAGCAATGTCTCGATTGGTGATATTAAGCGCTTCGTCTAATGTTCGTCCTTTGACGATTTCGGTGAGTGCAGAAGAGGATGCGATCGCGCTAGTACAACCAAAGGTTTGGAATCGAGAATCGAGAATGCGATCGCTAGCAACTTCAATCTTTAAATGCAGCCGTAGAGCATCTCCACAGGCAATGCTACCGACCTCGCCAAATACGACTGCAATTCCAGCTTCATTTACGTCTTCTATGGCTCCCTGATTTTTGGGATTGTAGAAGAGATCCATTACTTTATCGGTATAGTCCCACATGGCAGTTATTAGAGAGATGAGAGGTGTGGAGAGAGATTAAGAACGAACGACCAATGCTGTTTCTCGATCTTGAAGCCAATCTGCTTCATCACTATTGAAAGGAGACAGGGAACGCAAGCGTTCGACGATGTTGGGCATGGCTGCCAAAACTTTGTCGATTTCGTGCTCGGTGGTGTAACGAGAAAGGCTGAAGCGGATAGAACCGTGCAAGATGGTGTAGGGAATGCCCATGGCTCTCAGCACATGAGAAGGTTCGAGGGAGCCAGAAGTACAAGCCGAACCAGAGGATGCACAAATTCCATACTGATCAAGCGAGAGTAAAATCGCTTCTCCTTCAATGTATTTGAAGCCAATATTGGTAGTATTGGGTAAGCGATTTTTGACATCTCCATTGACTTCGCAGTCAGGAATCATCTTTAGCAAATTTTCTTCTAGGCGATCGCGCAGTTTTTGCTGGTTTGCCACATCTGGTAGATAGATTTGGGCAAGTTCCGCTGCTTTACCCAAACCAATAATGCCAACAACGTTTTCGGTTCCAGCCCGCCGACCACGTTCCTGGTGTCCGCCAATCAGCAGAGGTCGGAAACGGAATCCACGTCGGATATAGAGCGCACCAACTCCTTTTGGAGCATGTAGCTTATGACCAGAAATGGTCATCAGATCAATGCTGCTCGTTTTCATATTGAGCGGTAGCTTTCCGGTCACTTGAACCGCATCCACATGAAAGGTTGCACCATAAGCTTTGGCGATCGCACCAACTTGCTCAACTGGAAACACAGTGCCCGTCTCGTTGTTGGCATACATCGTAGAAACAAGAGCGGTGTTTCCCGTAATCGCGGCTTCCAACTCCATCAGGTCTAACTGCCCACTCCGATCTACCGACAAATAGGTAACGGTGTAGCCTTGCTTTTCCAGCTGTTTGAACACATTTAAGACACAAGCATGTTCGACATGAGTCGTAATGACATGTTTACGGTCGGGTTGGGCTGCAAGAGCAGCACGAATGGCTGTATTGTTTCCTTCAGTTCCACAACTGGTAAAGATAATTTCCGACTCTTCAGCTCCTAGAAGGGCTGCAACTTGCGATCGCGCCACCTTAACGGCTTTACCCACCTGTCCACCAAAGGAATGCATGGAAGAAGGATTACCGTAGTAGTCTGTTAAGTAAGGAAGGATTGCTTCCATTACTTGTGGATCGACCTTTGTGGTGGCATTGTTATCCAAATAGATGACTGCACTCATGCGTTGACCTCACCAATTTAGAGTGTTGTAATGGGTCAGATAATGCCTACGAACATTGAGGTTGAATATTGAGGTTGAATATTGAATCTAGGCTCAACTTCAATCCCTAACTCTCAAAATTCAAGACTCAAAACTCTTGACTATGCTGGTCGTAGAATTCTCTTGCAACTTTTTCAATCACGTCGTAAGCTTCCACAACATGCAAACCAGCTTCTCTTAGTTCTGCCTTGGGGCATTCGCCTACTTTAGACACGAGAATAGCTTTGCAATCTGCGATCGCATTGATAACCTGTTCCAGCGTGGCATCTTCGCCATAGCCACTCTGGCAGTACTGGTCAATCTTGCGATGTCCAACAAACTTAGCCTCGTTAGCATCCACTTCAAAGATTTGAAATTCTTTGGCATGGCCAAAATGTTGGTTCACAAGCCCGCCACCTTTCGTTGCCACAGCCACAAGAATTTTGGGACTATTTCTCACCTGTTGACTAGGTTGAATTTTGGCTTTGGTGAGCTTAATTTCTTCTTTGAACTTTTCAATGCCAGCATGAACTTCCTGCCGCAGCTCTAGATCATATTGCGGAGTCATGTCCATAAATTTGTCTTTGGTAAATTCCTGGCTGCGATCTTCGCCCAGTAACCCTACCGCATCTGCACGACATTGACGGCAGTGGCGCATCATCTTCATGTTGCTGTCAGCACATTGGTCTTGGAGCTTTTTCAATTCTTTGGGAGTAGGTCCACGCTGCCCAGTCAGCCCAAAGTGAGTGCCGTGTTCTGGTGCTGAAATCAACGGCATAATGTTGTGCAAGAAAGCACCCCGCTTGCGGATTTCCTGATTCACTTCAATCAGGTGGTTATCGTTAATTTCAGGAATCATAACCGAGTTAACTTTGCAAAGAATGTCTGCCTCTTTAAGAGCCTGCAAGCTTTCCATTTGCCGTTCGTGCAAGATGCGAGATGCTTCTACGCCTTTGTAACGCTTGCGGCGATAGTGCACCCAGGGATAAATCTTTGCACCAATTTCTGGATCTACCATGTTGATGGTAATGGTGACGTGATCAATATTGAGTTGTTTGATGCGATCGACATAATCCGGTAACATCAGCCCATTGGTAGACAAACACAGCTTGATGTCGGGAGCTTTGTCGGCAATCAGTTCAAACGTGCGAAAGGTTTTTTCAGGGTTTGCGAGTGGATCACCAGGTCCAGCAATGCCCAAAACTGTCATTTGAGGAATTTTGCCTGCAATGACCATAACTTTGTGGGCAGCCTCTTCAGGTGTTAATAACTCACTCACAACACCAGGGCGGCTTTCATTTGCACAGTCAAATTTCCGATTGCAGTAATTACATTGAATATTACAGGCTGGCGCAACAGCAACATGCATCCGAGCATAATGATGGTGGGCTTCTTCGCTGTAGCAAGGATGTTTTTCAATCCGCGCCCGCATCTTTTCATCAAGCCCATCAGTTGAGGTGCTGGAGCTGCTACAACTACAGCTACTTGATTTTGCCTTAATTTGAGAACTTTCTGTGGCAGACGTAAGGGTTGTGAGTGGTGGTGTCATCAGAATTTCAAGAGAATTAGGTGATCAAGCCGCCACCGTGGAAATGCAGATGCATTATTCCACTCACGTAAACCCCGATATGAGAGCCAATTGAAAATGGTGTTCCCAGTTGGAGGACTCAGTGACTGGCGTTAATAGGGTTATACCAGCCGTCCTCCATCGCATCGCTGCGCTGAAGCCGATCAAAATTATTGGAATATTAAGGATGTACTCAAGCTCTCTATCCCTACTTGAGTCTGTATTACAGATTTTTTTTGGGATGGGGATTGAGTATTTCTAGCAATAGCATTTAGTATTTTTGAGGTTAAGGCTCTTGCTTTTTTGCACTCAGCCAAACCTCGCACCAGTTATAGCTTTGAGGCAGTTTTCAGCGGTTTATTTACGTGTGGCTAAAGGTACTTATCTCTCAACAAACTTTGCGTAACGCTACCAGTCAACTCTCTCAAACTTATATTTTGTATCTCAACTAGCATTCTTACATCTTATTTTGCCATCTGGGATACTTTCCGAAAAAAATTAATGTTTGAATTGAGATGCAATTCATAACCAAAGCAGCGAAATATCGCGCGATCGCCTTCATTCAATCCCTTACATGCATCGTTTAACAGAAGATCCGATACAGATGACAAGTTGAGTGCAAATTGAGGCTTGATTGAAGCTGCCTTGAAACGTGTCAAACCCCAGTGCAGTCTAGTATTTAGCCTGAGTACACCATTTCAGGCTCCCCCTACAATAAATACGAGTACCCTAGCGCCAAAATACTAGTCCCCCTATTTCCAAAAGATCTTCAAACCCCAGTCATCACACCATTTTGGGCATTGAGTACATCCTTAATACTTTTAATAACCTCAACTTTTAACACCAAAAAACTGAGGAAAAGGTATCTGATATATAGAGGACACGACGCACCTTTTTACCTAAGCAGCAATGCAACAATCTTGCGATCGCCTCCTATGCCAGCAAACAACATCCATTCAACCCGTGGGAACAAACATCCCGCTCGTTGAAGATTTTCGAATGATCTTTCAGCAAGATCCATCCGCCCATAGCTGGCTAGCGGTCTTATGCTGCCACCCAGGCTTTCACGCCATGGTTGGCTATCGTTTTGCTCACTGGTTGCATCGTCGAAATGTTCCTTTCTTTCCCCGTTTCATTTCCTATATAGGACGCTTTATAACCGGGATTGACATTCATCCAGGTGCTGTTCTGGGAAAGGGAACTGTAATTCATCACGGGATGGGTGTTGTGATTGGCGAAACTGCGATCGTAGGAGAGTACACCTTAATTTATCAAGGAGTGACATTAGGTGGAACAGGGAAAGAGCGAGGCAAACGCCATCCTACAATCGGAAAACATGTGCTGATAGGAGCAGATGCGAAGGTGTTGGGCAATATTCACATTGGTCATCATGCTCGCATTGGTGCCAGCTCAGTTGTGATACGAGATGTTCCTGCCTATTGCACTGCAGTCGGTGTACCAAGTCGAAACTTGTGTTGCACCAGCCCACAGAGCTATCTCCTGAACGATGATCAGTCCACCGACCCAGGTGCGATCGCCCTCCGCACTCTAGTCGATCGAATTGAAGCCATGGAACAGCAACTGCAAACCTTGAAACAACAACCCCTAACCCATTCTCAAAACTATGCAAACCTTTCCTAGTTCTAATGGCTCACTTGCACAATCAATTGCTGTTTCACGCTGCGATCGTTGGTGCATCTGTCACCGTTTGCAAGAATGCATGATTGCGTGTTCTTGCCCTACAGATGGTTCTCTACAAGTCGAAGTCCAGTATGGAATTGAGTTAATTTTAGTTCGTAGCATCGTCCAGCAATTTACAGCACCGCATCACGAATTGGTGAATTGGTTGGAACGATGTTGGGCTAGTCCAGAAATCTGTAAAGAGAACCGCTAAGCCCGTTCGGTTCAGTTCTTTCAAAGAGTTCGATCATTTATTGACGAAGACAACTGAGTCACTTTACTTTCACTTAAATTCCAGAGGCTTCAGTTCCGTAGTCATCATCCTGTTACAGATGTTCCAAAAAAATCAGCGCAGATTAGGAGAGTTTTATGTTCACCATCATGGCAATCGTTGGTTTCTTTCTCAGCTACATCGCGATCTACACCTACGCACTCAACAGCCTATTGGGTGACGAAGTTGATCTACAAACAACCCCTCGTCCCCAACAGAACCTGCTGCCTACGCTAGACAATGCTGATTAGCGGTGATGATCTTCGTTCCGACTAGGTACAGAATTATGATGCACCACTCTACTCCCCACGCTGTTCAAATGAATGACACAACTCTGCGGGATGGCGAACAGGCCGCAGGTGTTGCTTTTACCATTGAGGAAAAAGTCAGAATCGCCAAGTTTTTAGATGCGATCGGGGTACCAGAACTGGAAGTTGGAATTCCGGCTATGGGACATCAAGAAGCAGAAGCGATCCGAGCAATCGTTGATTTGGGCTTGAAGGCTAAGTTACTTGGCTGGAATCGAGCCAAGATGTCTGATATCAAAGCTTCCATCTCGTGTGGCTTAAAACGAGTTCATATTTCTGTCCCTGTTTCCGAAATTCAAATCACAGCTAAGTTTCACGGGCAATGGCGAGTCATGCTGGACCAGCTTCGTGACGTGATGCACGCGGCCCTTGATCAGGGCTTGTCGGTTGCTGTCGGTGGTGAAGATTCCTCCAGAGCAGATCCGTCGTTTTTGCTAGATGTGGCTGCCTATGCCCAGAGTTTGGGGGCGTTTCGGTTTCGCTTTTGCGATACTGTTGGCATTCTTGACCCTCTTACGACCTTCCACAAAGTGCAGCACATGACGCGATCGCTTTCCATCCCGATAGAAATGCACACTCATAATGATCTAGGCTTAGCCACAGCCAATGCATTGGCTGGAATTCAAGCGGGTGCTCTATCAGTGAACACAACAGTGAATGGATTGGGTGAACGTGCAGGCAATGCCGCACTAGAGGAAGTCGTCATGGCCCTCAAACGCATTTATGGGATTCATGTGAGTGTTGACACCAAGCGTTTATTAGAACTGTCTCGCCTCGTATCAGAAGCCTCTAATTGTCCAGTCCCTCCTTGGAAAGCGGTTGTTGGTGCAAATGCTTTTGTCCATGAATCGGGAATTCATGCCCATGGCATTTTGCAAAATCCAGTGACGTATCAACCTTTTGACCCGGCTGAAGTTGGATGGGAACACCAGTTTGCCGTGGGAAAGCATTCGGGTCGGCACCTCGTTCAGGAACTGTTACAACAGCATGGGGTCAAGCTCAGTCTGGATGAAACTCAGGCTGTACTACAGGCCGTGCGCGATCGCGCTGTTCAGGTAAAACGCAGTCTCACAGCCGATGAACTTTTGAGCCTAGTGCCTTGTCACATCTACACTCCACGGTAAATTCTCCTAGGGTTTACTTCCTCAACAGCGCAACTGATCAAACACAAATTTCAACAGAGAGAAACACTGCTTATGCAACCGGATGAATTGGAGCTGGATTTACCGCCATATTTTGAAATTGGACAAAAAGTGCAAACACGGAAACTCATCCGCAACGATGGTACATTTCCTAGCAAAGATATTGGTGCAACATTGGCGAAAAAAGGTGAGATCGGTTATGTCATCAGTATTGGTACATTCCTGCAATCCTCATACATCTATGCTGTGCATTTCTTGGGAACAGGATTTGTCGTTGGTTGTCGCCGAAAAGAATTAGAACAGGTTGAAACAGATTGCTCTTCATTAGGTTGAGATTCACATGAAAGTCATGCTACGCCGCAATTCATCCGGAACTTTACTTGTTTACGTTGCCAAAAAAGATTTGGAAGAAGAAGTAATTTCGGAATCAGAAACAGATGACGGAACACGGTTCACGTTAGCCAATGGTTGGGAGCTCATTGCGCCGGGGTTAATCGGACCAATTCAATTACCAACAACGATTGACATGAAGCGAATGGCATAGGTCAGGGCTTCCGCAAGCCCCCAAAATTGAGCATATTTGTGTTGGGTATCGGATGCGAAGCACTCAATACCCAACACAAATGTGTAGGCCCTAAGAGATGCCAAGGATTGAATGCTTGAGGCGCTCACCTTCGCTCAGCAGGAGGGAGCGCAAAATGCTGGAATAGAGAGCATGCAATCACGGCTAGAAAAACAAAAGGGAAGACTCCGTAACACAACTGCAAGCAAAACGCTTACAACCTTACGCAGGGACACAGAGTTTAATGATTGTTGATAGGCAGTACACAGCGGCTTCAGCTTTGTATGTTACATTCCTATTCAAGAGTTGATTCGTGATAAGTGCGTAGGTTGAATAAAGTTCCTAACAACCATTCAGATGCTAGCTAAACCCTGCGTCTGAATGGTTGTCAGTTGTGTTCGGTAAAGAGAAGGAGAAAATCCATGCCCCACATTAGCGTCAAACTCTATCCTGGACACTCAGAACAGAAGAAAGCTCAGCTGGCGGAGCAAATTGCCAAAGATGTGGTTTCAATTTTGGGATCCAGAGAAGAGGCGATTTCAGTAGCGATCGAAGAAATCAAACCAGAGGACTGGGCAGAGCAGGTCTACAAACCAGATATTCTTGACAATCCCAAAACTTTATACAAGCAGCCAGGGTATAACCCATTTACCTAGTACTTTGCTATGCAGGTTTTGATAGATTGTAAACCTATCAAAACCTCACAAATCAGTTCTTTCGGGGTCTTGCAGTCTATCAAAACTCCTGTGGCGATCTAGTAGAAATGAACGAGCATAACGTTGACTACGAACCCAAGAGCAAATTCTGCAAGCTGCCTGAAATAAATCAGTTTTTTTATCTCTGGGCAATGTAACTTGCTGAGATAAACAAGCGGATCTGACGGCCTCACTCAAAGGAACAAGCCGATCGCAAATTGTTGTAGATGTCACCAACTCAAAAAACTGCACGGGAGAAAGTACCGCTTTGAAAAGGGTGCGATCGCCTTCGGGCCTTTCCTCCATTTTGTTGCAAGTCAATGGCGAAAAACTAGCCTGTATCGACACCTTGTTGAAGAATTTAAATCTTGCGATTAATTCGCAAATGATTAGACTGATGTTGAATTCGAGCTTCATGGCTCCGTCAGTTCCATCATGCTAACAATTTGGGGAACACTGAACGTATGTCAGACAGAGCTAGATGCGTTGAAGGCAAGTTCAATTGAGGCGTCGATCTCTGGCTGCATAGACCTCAAATTTGAAGGTTTTGCAAAGTTTGGCGCTTGAGGTACTGCTTGGCAAGACCATATAGTACATTTGCACCAAGCATTCAGCAATGGTTATGACATCTACACTTACCGTTTCTGGGAAGGTCATAGGCAAGACTCAACCCATATTTACTGACTGGCAGCTTGGCCTAAAGCAAGAAGAGGTGGTTACGCTACGGGATTTGCTCACTCAGGTTGTTCATCGAGAAGTGGCTGGCTTTGCAGCCCGTCAGCAACAGTGCCGGGTGCTCAACGTGCTAAGCCCAGCCCAAATTAACGCGGGGATTGAGCAGGGAAAGGTCGTTTTGGGAGGAAGCGATCTCGACCAAAACGTAAATGTTGATGAGGCGATCGCCCTTGTCCTACAAGCATTTACCGACGGTTTGTATTTTGTATTTCTCGATGAGCAACAGCAAGAAAACTTGGATGACATTGTCACATTGCGTCCAAACTCGCAGCTGTTGTTTTTACGGCTGATCCCCTTGGTGGGTGGGTAACATGCTCAATCGTGAAATTGCTCAGGAACAGTTGAAGACCTTTCACACCAAAGATTGGCGATCGCAGCGCGTCCAGCAAACTGGCGACCTACCAGAACCCTTGCGAACAATCGGCTATGGCATTTTGGGATATGGAGCTGATGCCCAAAAGCTCCCGCCGACCGAGATGGGTCTGACGCAGGCGCGATCGCATCAGCAGTTCGACCAACTTACGCCCGATGAGCGGTACCCAATCTTTCGCGTTTGGTTTCCCACGTTTGCGCCAACAGTGGAAGCCGCATGGCAACTGTTGGGCCAACTATCCTATCAGTGGGGATACGATCGGCGATCGTTTCGTGCGCCCAACCATCCCGAATTTTGTGCATTTCGGCGCTATCAATGGCTGCAACGGCTGATTCACCTCACCGAAGACTATCACCAAGATTTGGCCTGGTTCGCTGCCTGGACTCCCTATTTGGGCTATGGGGCTGGGAATATTTTCGGCATTTTGTTTGCCGCCGCCATCGATCAACATGACGATCTGGGAGAAACCATCTTTAAAGTTTTGACGGCTTCCGCCCATGGAACTCATGATATTGGAGCGATGGGGCAGCACGTAACCTGTGCACTGTTAGTCGCCAACCAACCCGACGGTTGGGAGGTGATCGAGCAGTTGTTGCTTACGGCGCAACGCCAAGAAGGTTTACGACAAACCATTTTAGAAACAGTTGATGAGGCGCATCCGCGCGCCTTTCGGCGAATGCTGCGGCTGATTTTGGATCATCAACTCACTCGGTTTAGTGCCACGATTCGAGCAGTAGATGTGTGGTTTGGGTTTGCGTTGGAATCGGTAGATGAAAAAGCGGCCACGCACATGATTCGCCAGGTTTTGGAATTGCTCGACGATTCCGATGCGCAGGCGGCAGCACTGAAGAGCCCCGATCCGCAGCTTGTTTATTTGGCATTGTGGGCTGTTGGTTTTGTCGATGTGGCTGCTGCCATGAACTGTGCAGTGCCCTTGTTGGAGCATGAAACGGCAACCCATCGGTTTGTTGCGGTTCACTTTTTGGCTCAGTTAGAGGTAACTCCAGCCCGGTTTTTGCTGCTGTCTGCATTGGGCGATCGCGATCTGTCTGTGGTGGCAGCGGCGGTGCAGGCATTGGGCCAGGTAGAAGATACCGCCATTCAGCATGAGTCCGATCTATTTGAACGGTTGGAGGAGGTGTTGCCCCGCTTTCCTGCCAGGGGGCGAGCCCGCTCCATGGTATGGCCGTGGATCAAGATCAAGCCCAGCCAATCGTTTGTGGCGTCGGTGCTGTTGCGAAACTTGGGTGGGCGATCATCGCCCATCGACAACCAGGTGGTGCCCTGTGCATTATTCCGATACATTCGCAGCATCGCGGCAGATTGTTTCTTCCATTTGCCGATTCCGATCCCAAAACAGCCGAGGTAGTCTCCAAAGTTCTGCTGTTAGCACGGGATAACGAAATTCAGGATCCAACGATTTTGCAACAAATTTTGTGAAAGCTATGAGCAAAGCGCAGCCTGGCGATGAAAGAACATGGGTTCTTGACTGAAATGATTGAATGTCAGTTTCGGTTAGGGGAGTTTTAATTGATTCAGAACTCCTGTTGCTGATTGGAATGAGATAAATATCATTAAAGATGAACCCGTTTGTAGAAGAATGTTTTGATTGCTTCTGCACAGAAAATATATAGTCCTAGGATGCCAAATAGTACAACTAGAAATTGAACAGTCAAGGACTGAAAGCCTAAGGGCGCAGCAAGCGGAGTATAGGGCAACAGTAAGGTGATTAGAGCGATCGCGATCGTAGCGAGGACTAAATAAGGACTGGGCCTGCTATGAAGAATAGATTGTTTGGTGCGAATGACTAACACAATCATGGATGCTGAAATAACCGATTCTACAAACCAGCCTGTTCGAAATTGAGCTGGGTTTGCGTGCAGCAAAAACAACAAAACGACAAAGGTTAAATAATCAAACGTAGAACTCAACAGCCCAAACACCAGCATAAAGTTGCGAATGAGTCGTAAATTCCACCGATGCGGCTGGCTGATCTGATCTCGATCGACGCGATCGCTCGCGATCGCCATTTCTGGGAAATCGGTGAGTAGATTGGTGAGCAAAATTTGCTTGGGGAGTAGTGGCAAGAATGGTAGCAACAACGATACCCCTGCCATGCTGAACATATTGCCAAAGTTGGCACTGGTCGCCATAAACACGTATTTGAGCGTATTGGCAAACGTTGTGCGTCCCGCTTTGATTCCACCAAGCAATACATCCAGATCTTTTTGCATGAGCACAATATCAGCAGCTTCCTTGGCGACATCTACCGCCGTATCCACGGAAATCCCCACATCGGCAGCATATAAAGCAGGTGCATCGTTAATGCCATCGCCCATATAGCCCACCACATTTCCGGCCTTTTTTAGAGCAATGATGACTCGCTCCTTTTGATTGGGTTCCACCTCGGCAAATACATTGACCCGATGAACCTGATGGACGAGAGCCGCGTCGCTGAGGTGGCGCAACTCTAAGCCCGTTAAAATTTGAGCATGCGTTAAACCAACCTGTTTGGCAATGCTGGCGGCCACGGCATGGCTGTCACCCGTCACCATTTTGAGCGTAACTCCTGCTTGGGCTAAATCGTGAATGGTGTCTTGAATGCCAGGCTTGGGCGGATCAAAAAAGGCCAAATATCCTAAAAATGTTAAATCTGTTTCATCGCTTAACTGGAGCTGTTGGATAGAGAGTCTACGGTACGCCACACCCAAAATACGAAACCCTTCTAGCCCCAAAGCTTCGGCGCGTTGTTGAATGCGCGATCGCAATGAACTCAGGTCTACTACCTCTCCATTGGGTTGCTCAACCGTTGTGCAACTATCCAAAACATGGGTTAGCGCCCCTTTTGTGATCAGCACATTATCACGGTTGGAACTGGAAGGTGGATCAGAAGATGGATTTGAAGTCTGTGCAAACAAGATGCTGAGTCGTTTGCGATTAAAGTCGTAGGGAATTTCTCCCAATTTTTTGTAGGCAGAATGGTCGAATACTCGATAGGTACGAATGGCCTCATCAATTGGATTTGTGTAGCCCGACTCGGCAATTGCGTTGAGATAGGCATAAAAAAGCACGCGATCGCTCTCCTGCCCTGCAATATCCAATGCAGAGCGCAGGTGTACGGTTCCATCGGTCAGCGTTCCGGTTTTGTCTGAACACAGCACATTCATACTGCCAAAATTTTCAATCGCTGGTAGGCGCTTCACAATGACCGACTGCGTTGCCATTTGCTTGGCTCCATGGGCCAAATTAATGCTGACGATCGCTGGTAGCAATTGGGGCGTAAGGCCTACAGCCAAAGCTAACGAAAACAGAAACGAGTCGATCATGGGCCGTTGCAAGTAAATATTGGCGGCAAAAATGAGCACAACCAAAATCAACGTCACTTCCAACAAAAAATAGCCAAACTTGCGAATACCGATTTCAAATTCTGTTTCCAACGGTCTAAACTTGAGCCGTGCCGATACTTTGCCAAATTCGGTGGCGGTTCCTGTATGGACAACGAGTGCTGTTGCGCGACCGCTCACCACATGGGTTCCCATTAATAGGCTGTTGGTGCGATCGCTCAGTGGAGTGTCGGCTGGCAGCGTTCCAGGCATTTTAGCAACGGGAAAGGTTTCGCCCGTGAGGGTAGCCTCGTCCACCGTGAGCATCTGTGATTCAAGAATTAAACAATCGCCAGGAATGCTATCGCCTGCCGAAACTTGCACCACATCACCCGGAACCACCGCATCAACCAATATCGCTGCGATCGCGCCATTTCGCAGGACTTGCGTTTTGACTTCGACCAAGGCCAGCAGGGCATGAATGGCATCTGCGGCTCCTTGCTCCTGCCAAAAGCCCAAAACCCCGCTGAACACTACAATCGCCAAAATAATGAAGGCGTCGAGCGCATCTCCCAAAAAGCTAGAAAGAATGGCCGCAGCTACTAAGATAATGATGATGGGGCTTTTAAACTGGTTGAGCAATCGCAACACGGCACGAGCGCGAGGCGGCTTCAACCGATTGCTGCCGTATTGCACGAGTCGTCGCTGTGCTTCTGGTTGGCTAAGACCTTGAGGACTGCTGTGCAGATGGTGTAGCGCTTGCTCAGCAGACAGTTGCCAAAATGTAGACAAGACGTGAGCCATTGCTAAACTCCGTTCATTCAGCTCGCAAAGTTGACCATTTCATCTGTACACCGCATGTGCAGGCAACGTGAACGAATTCGTGAACGAATTGCAGGATAGGCGTTTCGCATCGTATCAATTGAATTATAGAGTTGGTGATGTGGAGTTTGCTGTAATAGCATATAGTTATGCGATGACGCGCCGTTGTTAGCTCCGTTCTGCTATGCCTGCCAAAAAACGACCTCAGCCTGATCCAGATACCCTAGCATCGGTTGCCGACTACTTTAAAGTCCTTTCTGAGCCGAGTCGGCTACAAATTTTGCATCACCTTCGGTCTAGCCCTATGAATGTGATGGAACTATGTGAAGCAACAGGGCTAGGGCAAGCCAATCTTTCCAAACATTTGAAGGTGCTTACGCAGGCTGGCATTTTGTCTCGCCAGCCCAAAGGCACCAGCGCCTATTATGAAATTGTTGATCCAGCGGTTTTTGAGTTTTGCGATTTGGCCTGCGATCGCATTCATGACCGCATCCTCAAACAAACGAAGACGCTAAAGCAGCTCAAACAGTTCCAGCGCTAAGGTTCAACTCGCCACTTTCTAAATACCTCTGAATTCACATCAGTTCTGGATAAGCCAAGGTCGATTTTTGCCACACATTGCGTACGCAAGAACCGACTTTTTTGAAGGATTGTGTTCTGCGCAACCTTTAGAAAAAACCTTGACCAAAACTGACATTGAATTAGGATGATACGGAAAAACCGTGAACAGCCCAGAGCGATCGCCAAAAAAGCGCCCCAAAATCGAGGCGCATTGGAGGTAAAGGAAGGTAGGTGAACTTAGCAATTAGCTGGCAATTTTAGGGGCAACCAGGGCAACAGGCTCGGCATCACCAAAGGCCAAATCCAGTGGAAAGTTATGGGCATTGCGCTCATGCATTACTTCAATTCCCAGGTTGGCTCTGTTGAGCAGATCAGCCCATGTTGCAATCGGGCGACCCTCACTATCCAACACAGAATTGTTGAAGTTAAACCCGTTCAGGTTGAATGACATTGTGCTAATGCCCAACGCAGCAAACCAAATGCCAATTACGGGCCAGGCTGCCAGAAAGAAATGGAGCGATCGCGAATTGTTGAAACTGGCATACTGAAAGATCAACCGACCAAAATAACCGTGTGCCGCCACAATATTGTAAGTTTCTTCTTCTTGACCAAACTTGTAGCCATAGTTTTGGGATTCGGCCTCAGTCGTTTCTCGCACCAGCGAAGATGTTACTAAAGAGCCATGCATCGCGCTAAACAACGCTCCACCAAACACCCCAATCACACCCAGCATATGAAATGGGTGCATGAGAATATTGTGTTCAGCCGTAAATACGATCATGAAGTTGAACGTTCCCGAAATTCCCAGCATCAGCCCATCCGAGAAACTGCCCTGACCAATGGGATAAATCAGCAGTACCGAAGTAGCCGCCGCAACGGGAGCAGAATAAGCCACCGGAATCCAGGGGCGCATTCCCAAGCGATAGCTCAGTTCCCATTGCCGCCCCATGTAGGCGTAGATTGCAATCAAAAAGTGGAGCACAATCAGTTGCCAGGGACCACCGTTATACAACCACTCATCCATAGAGCTTGCCTCCCAAATGGGATAGAAGTGCAGACCAATGGCATTGGAGGTGGGCACCACAGCCGCTGTAATAATATTGTTGCCGTACAGCAATGCTCCAGAAACAGGCTCACGAATTCCGTCAATATCCACAGGTGGCGCAGCAATCATAGCAATGATGTACACAATGGCTGCAACCAAGCCCGTTGGAATGAGCAATACACCAAACCAACCGATGTACAATCGGTTCTCAACACTAGTAATCCAATTGCACAAGCGATCCCATAAGCCAAGCTCGGATCCCTGCCTTATTGTCGTTGTCATTATTCCAAGTCCAATGTGTTATGTATGAGCCACAAAATGTATGAGCTATAGTGGGGTAGATACGCTTTGTGGATGTTTAACTAAATAACTGATTAGTTATGTAATCGTCAAGAGGTATTTTTGTTCCGCATCTTAGTGAAATAACGATCAGGAAATCGAGGGTATGAATCAAAAAAGCGATGTACATGAGCTGATGGCTCACTATTCGGCAGGGCAGCGCAAGTTTAGCAGCGTTGTCCTACGAGAAGTTGACCTCATTAACGTGCAGCTTGCAGAAGCAGATTTTAGTCAGGCAGATCTTCGGCAAAGTCGGTTAGGAAAAACCAACTTTAGTCGAGGAAGTTTTGCCAATGCTGATCTGAGCGAGGCAATCTTGTGGGGAACGAATTTGTCGAACGCAAACTTAACTCAGGCGGTGTTGCGTGAGACCGACTTGAGTGGAGCCATTTTGGCGCAAGCTCAGCTGGTAGAAGCCAATTTAATCAAAGCAAGTTTGTGTGGTGCCAATTTATCCAATGCACAGCTCGATCGCGCCTTGTTAATTGAAGCCGACTTACGCTCGGGGTCTGATCAGCAAACGAATTTGAGCCAAGCGAGCTTGGTTGCAGCAAACTTATCCTACGCAAACTTGAGTGGAGCGCTGTTGTGCCAAGCTAATTTGGCAGGGGCAAAGCTGTGTCGTGCGGTGCTGATTCAGCGATCGCCCCAAATGCTTGCCCCCACCGATTTGACCGAGGCCAACCTGCAAGGGGCTGACCTCAGTTATGCCGACTTGAGCGGCGTGCTGTTGAAACGAGCAAATTTGCGCAATGCCGATCTCACCGGAACGATCTTGAATCATGCTGACTTATCAGAGGCCATCATGCCCGATGGGTCGGTGCATTCCTAGCTGCAACCGCTATTGATCGGCGTCAGGTCAAGCGATACCGCGCTCAAACTACACCAACCCTCTACAGCCACACGCAAGGCTTCAGGTCAACGGCTAACGGTTCGCACACCCTGGGCGAACCGTTCCTATGAATCCTCTCGTGTGCTGCTCTAGCGAACCGTTCCCCAAGTGGCTTGGGCATTGACTGGCCGCAGCAAGTAAAGCCGCAGCAAATGTCCTACGATCGCCATCTGCAAGGGTAACTTTCTCAAAATTTTGATGAGTTTGGGTTGAGTAGTTTTGTCAATTTGGCTCATCTGCTGGTTAATGGCAGAACAACGTTGCAATCGAGGATAGAAATCAGGATGCCGAGTATCCAACACAACAGAAAAAGCGCGGGCTGCAGTATCGTTTGTATTGTCAATCACGGCTCGATCGAACTCAGTCGGGTCTAGTCCCAGCGCATGATAAAACCCTTGCCGCTCATGCACCGTAAGCGTGTGAGTAACAAAAACCATGAGCAAGAAGAACCGCATCCATAGTTTTGCCCGCCAGGTATGAATTAAAGACGGTTGAGAATGAAGCAACGCCTTGAAAATATCTCCATGGCGATTTTCATCCTGGCACCAGCTCTCAAAATAGTTAAACAATGGGTAAAAAGAGTATTCAGGATGATCTTCTAAATGGCGGAAAATGATGATATATCGCCAATAGCCAATTTTTTCTGAAAGGTACACTGTGTAAAGAATCCAGTCGATTGGAAAGAAGGTATAAGTACGGGCCTTGGTTAAGTAACCTAAATCCATTGAGTAACCAAAATCGGCCATCGCTTTGTTCAAAAAGCCCGCATGTCGAGCCTCATCTCGGGCCATGAGTTGAAAGATCTCAGCCAATAAAGGATTACGCTGCTTGAGCTTACGAGAAAGTTCTTTGAAAAGTAAAAATCCTGAAAATTCAGAAACACAGGATCGCTCCAAATAATCAATAAAGGCTTTGCGAGACGGCTCATCGAGCTGATTCCAGGCTTGATTGAAGGCATCATTTCTGACAAAGTGATGGCGATTATAGTCTGCGCGCATTTCTGCCAGCATGGCTTCTAGTTCAGTTTGCTGAGGTGTGAGATCTAGACTGGCCGCTGTGTCAAAGTTAGTCGTGTAAAACCGAGGGGTTAACAAACTTTCCTGCAACTCTTGGGTGGATTTTGCAGCATTGGCCACATTGGGTGGAGAAGAAACCATGGATACCTCAAACAATCTTCATGACTTTATAACTTAAAAGCTATATTTACACTGTTCTTTTTGTCCAGCTTTTTGTAATTTTGAAATATTGTGAAATATTTACTAGCTTGACCTTTACAGATATTTGCTTTATAACTCTGTAGTGATTAAGTTGAGTTTCGATTGTTGAAGAGTTGGGGGATGCGATCGCATCTTCAAGGCCCAGATCTTCAGCACTGTGACCGTGTGAAATCGATTTATCTGCCCGGTTTCCCGTCCTATCCCTTCACATTTTGCAGAACAAGTTTAAGGAATAAGATGATGACGAAGCTGTCGATTGCCTTACGAGAAGGAACAACTCATGCTCACACCCTTTCAGAAAACACTGCATTTATGAAGTGTTTTCTGAAAGGAGTGGTGGAGTGGGTTCCGTTTCGAAAACTCCTGGCCAATCTATATTGGGTCTACAGCACTCTAGAAGCAGAACTGCAAAGCCGATGTGATGATCCCATCGTCGCCGCAGTTTATTTCCCTGAGCTCAACCGGGCCATGAGTTTGGAAAAAGATTTGGCCTTTTATTTTGGCGAAGACTGGCGAAATCAAATTGAACCATCGCCTGCGGGCAAAGTGTATGTTGCCCGTATTCGCGAAATCGCCAGCACCGATCCAGCGCTACTGATTGCGCATTCCTACACCCGCTACTTAGGTGATTTGTCAGGTGGACAAGCGCTCAAAAATGTTATTCGGGTTGCTTTAAGCCTGCCTCCTGAACAGGGAACTGCGCTGTATGAATTTGAACAAATTGCAACACCCGAGGCGAAGCGGGTCTTTAAGGAGCGTTATCGCCAAACTCTGGATGAGCTAAACCTAGATGAAGCCACCATTGGCCGCATTGTTGAAGAGGCTAACTTGGCGTTTGCATTGAACCGAGACGTGATGAATGAACTAGGGTTTGCTGAAAAAAGCAGCAAAGGTTTACAGTGCCTAGTTTTCAAGCGAGATCAAGTCTGCTAAAGTGCAAAGAAAAAGTGTAAAACCTCTCAAAAACCTTGCACGAGCTTGCCGATGTACC
>NZ_JBNXVR010000027.1:0-81225 GCF_050565595.1 Leptolyngbya sp. AN02str
CATCAACACGCCGAACCAGCCCACGTACAGGCGGTTGTCGGTGCTGGTTACCCAGTTGCAGAACTGTTCCCACACGGTATTGCGCTCAGCGCGCTGTAGTGTAGTTGTCATAGTTCGATGAGTGCTTTCGTTTGGTATGTATGAAATATGAAGAACGTTTGTTACCGTCCTTAACATTCAGAATAAGTGACTTGTTTCGTTTTGTAAAGTACTAAGTCGATTTTTGTAACGTTTGGCGTAGCTCGGAGGGTTTACTCACCCTGGAGGCCATGCCATGGCTCGACCTCCCAGGATATGCAGATGTAGGTGATAAACGGTTTGCCCACCATCCTCACCAGTGTTGATCACAACCCGATATCCGTTTGACAGGCCTTCTTGGTCGGCAACGCGCTTGGCTGTCATGAGCAGATGGCCCAAAACGCGATGATCTTCTGGAACCGCATCGGCCAACTTAGGGATTGGCTGTTTGGGAATTACCAGAACATGAACTGGGGCTTGAGGATTAACATCACGAAAGGCGATCGCCAGTTCATCCTCATAAATAATGTCGGCAGGAATTTCTCGTCGAATAATTTTTCCAAAAATCGTATCTTGGGTCTCGCTCATCATTTGGAGTCCAATAACTGCTTGCTGAATTCTAAGACAGCATGCATTAGAGGAACAGGTCAATTGGGGTGTTGCAGAGCAATGCACGCCTATACTGCTGGGCGATCCCCGCCCTCATCCAGAAGATCGAGCTCAGCAGGGTTATCAGGCAAGATACCGGGCGACACAGCGTTAGTTAAGCAACCCGCCGCTGCTTAAAAATTTCTAGCGCTTCTAATTCATGTAGCCGCTCAGCTAACTCACTGCTGCGTTGATGAATGAGATTGAGGCAATCAACGGTGCCATGCGGATCAGCTGCGAACTCTTCTCCCAACATTTTGTAATTGGTTGCCAGCTGTAGGGTTTCAGTCAGCACCTCGCTAAGCACCAGGGCAACCGCCCGAGTTGAAGGGGTACGGCAACGGCGAAAGGTGCGTTTCGCATTGTGCTGAATTTTTTGCAGGCAAGCTTGCGATTGTTGAATCTGTCGAACTTGCCGCTGAATGGAGTACTGACTGGCAGGGAGTTTGAGACGAATGTCGGAATTGATGCTTTTGAGATGGGCAATCAATTGCTGAAACTCAACAATCTCACTGTTCCGGAAAAAGAAACTCATAGTCTTAAGCGTAGATGCAATGTTTTAAACGAACTTTGAGTTGAGCTTTAGGTTGAATGCTACGTATTTTCCCTGAAATACCCTAGCTTGACTAGAGCCTTCATAGGAATTTGAACAGTACGTTAACGGATGTTGGGGATGTTTATGAATTCTTCACAGCCGTGTGAGGGTTTTCCGTTGGCAAGCGGTTTGTTGGGGTTAAGGCTGATTTTGGGCACTCTACCTGCAAATTGAGGCTTGGGTGAGGCCTATGTTAGCCAGGGTGTGGAGCGCAGCTCTGATTGGAATCGACGCATTAAAGGTTGGGGTTGAGGTTGATATTGCTGGAGGGTTACCCGGCATTGTGGTTGTGGGGCTGCCCGATGCGGCGGTTCAGGAGTCCAAGGAGCGGGTAAGAGCAGCTCTCAAAAATGCAGGCTATGCCTTTCCCATGCGCAAGATTGTCATTAATTTGACTCCGGCTGATCTGCGCAAAGAGGGGCCTTGTTTTGATTTGCCAATCAGTGTAGGAATCTTAGCCGCCTCAGAACAAGTGAATGTAGAACGGCTGGAGGAATTTCTATTTTTAGGCGAAGTATCGTTGGATGGGACGTTGCGGCCTGTTGCAGGGGCATTGGCGATCGCCGCTACAGCTCAAAAGATTGGGATCAAATCATTGGTGGTGCCCGCACAGAATGCACGGGAAGCAGCTGTTGTTGCGGGATTAGATGTGTATGGATTTCACAATCTTGGCGAGGTGGCTGATTTCTTAAACCATCCAGCGCACCATGTTCCTATTCGGGTCGATGGCAAACAAGAGCTAGGAAAACAGCGATCGCCCAGTTTGGACTTGAAGGATGTGAGAGGGCAGGCTCAAGCACGACGCGCCCTGGAAATTGCCGCAGCGGGTGGCCACAACCTGGTATTTGTGGGGCCTCCCGGAAGCGGAAAAACGATGCTGGCGCGCCGCCTACCTGGAATTTTGCCGCCCCTGAGTTTTGAAGAAGCGCTCGAAGTCACTCAAATTCATTCGGTGGCGGGGTTATTGCGGGAAAAGGGAAACTTAATTCGCGATCGCCCCTTTCGCAGTCCCCATCATTCAGCCTCAGGGCCGTCGTTAGTGGGCGGTGGCAGCTTTCCTAAACCAGGAGAAATTTCGTTGGCTCACCGGGGCGTACTTTTCCTAGATGAGCTCACAGAATTTAAACGGGATGTTTTGGAATTTCTGCGGCAGCCACTCGAAGACGGTTTTGTTACGATATCGCGAACCCGGCAATCTGTTATGTTTCCGGCGCAGTTTACCCTGGTGGCCAGTACCAATCCCTGTCCGTGTGGCTACTTTGGCGATACGGTGCAGGAGTGCACCTGTAGCCCACGCCAGCGAGAACAGTACTGGGCAAAACTGTCGGGGCCACTGATGGATCGCATTGACTTGCAGGTGGCCGTGAACCGCCTAAAGCCCGAAGAAATGACGCAGCAGACCTATGGTGAGCAGTCTATCCACGTACGGGAACGAGTCGAAAAAGCGCGCGATCGCTCTCGGGAACGATTCAAGGGCGAAACGCTGCGCTGCAATGCGGAAATGCAGAGTCGTCATTTACGCAAATGGTGCCAACTCGACGACACCAGCCGCAACTTGCTGGAAAATGCCATTCGCAAGTTGGGTCTATCAGCGCGGGCAACGGATCGCATTCTCAAGGTGGCGCGAACAATCGCAGATTTATCAGGTGAAGAGGCGGTAAAAACGCCCCACGTAGCCGAAGCCATTCAATATCGAACCATCGACCGCATGCAATAAATCGGCCCAATCATCAGGTTCCTTATCGTGTTTTCTAAATGGGATAGGATTTACGCACTTCATACGAAAGAACAGGGAGTTGAATGATTTTTTGAGCGCTAAGCGCTCAAAAAATCATTCAACTGCATAAGTCCTGTGGGAGTTCCGAAAAGCATGGATTCCCTCAATGACGAGCCCCAGGCGCAAGCCTTGATCACCCTTTGGGGCTGATACAGTCGTTACGCCTGGAGTTCATGATGCAAAGAGGATTTAGATGATGCTCCCAGCATTGGATGCTGTCAACATCTGTTGCTCAATTTTGAGCAGGTTTTCGATGCGTTTTTGAGTCGAAGGGTGCGTTGAAAACAGACTAGAAAACATTTGCTTGGGCAGCGCATTCATAATCAACAGCGGTTCAAAGGATGGGTTGACCGGAATGGGACGCTGCTGCGCCATGGCTTCTAAACGTTGGAGGGCACTGGCAAGGGCACGGGGATTGCCCGTTATCCGGGCAGAGCCAGCATCAGCTTCAAACTCACGCGTGCGAGAAATCGCCATTTGAATGACCGAAGCCGCTAGAGGAGCCAACAAAATGGTGGCGATCGCCACAATGGGGTTACCACCTTGTTCGCGATCGCGCCCACCCCCAAACATCATGCCGAACTGGAGGATCTGGGCAATGTAGGAGATAGCTCCAGCCACCGTTGCCGCCACGGCCTGAGTTAAGGTGTCGCGGTTTTGAATGTGGCTTAGCTCGTGGGCAATCACCGCTTCCAGCTCATCCTTGGGTAAAAGCTGCACAATTCCCTGCGTCACGGCGACAGCGGCATGGTGGGGATCGCGGCCCGTAGCAAACGCATTCACAGCTGAGGTTGGAACGACGTAGAGTTTGGGCATGGGTAAGCCAGCGCGATCGCACAAGCCTTGCACCATCTGATACAGCTCAGGCGCTTGCTCAGGCGCAATGGGCTGGGCCTGGTAGGCAGCCAAGGCAATTTTGTCGGACGAATACCATGAGAAAAAGTTGGTTGCCGCCGCAATTAACAGCCCAACGAGTGCTCCCCCACTGCCGCCGATAGCATATCCAATGGCAACCAATAGTCCTGCCAATAGAGATAGCAGACCTAACGTTTTAACTTGGTTCATGAGCAATTCCTCTAAACGCTGGCATCACGGGTATTCCGTGATGAGTTCTTTTGCAAAAACGCCATTTCATTCTGGGCTGTCTGTTTAAGGGGGGTTCTACCCGCCAGACGAGCTTTCGCTTTCGCATCTCCTCTAGTCATTAGGGGACGTCTGAAAAGTGCCTAAAGCTTCATGTATTGCCCTCACCCCTTGTGTTCCCTTCTCCCAAAATTGGGCCAGGGGAAAGGGTTTGCAGCTCCCCTTCTCCCAGTTTTTGGAGAAGGGGTTGGGGGATGAGGGCCTATTTTGTGACTTCTCAGACATCCTCTTAGGAGTTTGGGTTGAGTTCCTTAATTTTCATTGAATAAGGAATTCGCCGAATTTCAAAGGCCGGGTTTTACGATGAGACTGGGTCGGTCAAATGCTGAACCGATCCATATCATGTCTGTTGAAGCAAAACGGCATGGGAGAGATATGCTAAGGGCTGTCATCCACGCAGGCTGGCGCTCTCGGGCTCGACCACGCTGAGGCTGGGTCTGGTTGATGCACGCTGGGGCGATCGCCCTTATCTTCATGCTCTCGGCTCGTTCATCTTCAGCTCCCGCATTCACCCACTTCAGATTTAGGAGGCGTTATGGTCACTAGCAAAAACGTTTTGGGCAGCGCGCTACAGCCTTGCTGCATGTCTCCCGTCACAGGCTTTTATCGGAATGGTAGCTGCGAAACCGGGCCAACCGATTATGGCACCCACGTCATTTGCGCTCAGGTGACAGAAGAGTTTTTGCGTTACACCAAAGCCCAAGGGAACGATCTCAGCACTCCCATGCCAGCCTACGATTTTCCGGGGCTAAAGGCAGGGGATCGATGGTGTCTGTGTGCCAGCCGCTGGAAAGAAGCGCTGGATGATGGGATTGCGCCACCGGTCATTTTGGAATCGACCCACTCGGCGGCGTTGAACTATGTCTCGATTGAGGACCTCGAAGCGCATGCAATTGGTAGAGGCTCGTGACGGTTTCTCCTATCGCCTCCCTCTATAATGAGCTACGAGTCTGAATTGCCAGTATCTCCTAGCTGCCAACCATCCCCTAGCTGCCAACTATCTCCTAGCTATATGACCAACGCTCTTCTCTGCGTCGATAACCTGCGGGTGGCCTATCCCTATCAGCGGGGTGGAGTTGGGGCGGGCGATCGCGCCATTCAATGGGCAGTGGATGATGTATCGTTCACCCTAAATCCGGGCGAACGGTTGGGGTTGGTGGGGGAGTCAGGCTGTGGCAAGTCCACCTTGGGGCGAGCTGTCATGCGTCTCATGCCCACAGGCACCCAAATTGAGGGAACGGTTCGGTTTAACGATCGCAACGTTTTTGATTTCAACCCAGAAGAGTTGCGGCGGTTTCGTGGCGAGGCCGTGTCCATCGTCTTTCAAGACCCGATGACTCGTCTCGATCCGTTGATGACCATTGGTGACCATTGCCTCGAAACCTTGCTGGCTCATGAGCCTACCTTGACCAAAGCGAAGGCGAAGGAGAAGGCGATCGCCACCTTAGAAGCCGTGAACATTCCAGCGAGTCGCTGGGCGCAATATCCCCACGAGTTTAGCGGCGGCATGCGGCAACGGGTAGCGATCGCTCTGGCGCTGCTGCTCAATCCCAAACTCATCGTGGCCGATGAACCCACCACCAGTTTGGATGTCACCGTTTCAGCCCAAATCTTGAAGGAGTTGACTCGCCTCTGTCATGAGCGGAACATGGCTCTGCTCATGATTTCCCATGACTTGGCGCTGGTGGGTGAGTATTGCGACCGCATTGCGGTCATGTACAACGGCAAGTTTGTTGAAACGGGAGCCACCACCAACGTTTTGCAACAGCCTCAGCATGCCTATACCCAATCGCTATTGCAAGCAGCGTTACACATCCAGGTCGATCCGTCAGCTCCATCCGTTCTGACGCAAGCCAATCTAAGCGAAAGCGAGTCAGACATGGCGATCGCCAATTCATCGGCCTTACCCAATGTGGCCACTGCGCCCCTTTCCAATCATGGCGAAGCTCCGCTTTTACGGCTAGAGCATTTGTGTAAGCACTACACCCTAGAGCAGAATTTCCTGACGCGGCTGCTAGCCAAACAAGAAACCAACACCATCAAAGCGGTGGATAACATTACGCTCAATATTTATCCGGGGGAAATTTTGGGCTTGGTAGGAGAGTCGGGCTGTGGCAAAAGCACGTTATCACGCACCATTTTGCAGCTCATTCCGTCGACATCAGGCCGGGTTGAGTTTTTGGGCAACGATATCACTCGCCTCTCGCGGCAAGACTTGCAAAAGCAACGCCGCCACATGCAAATGGTGTTTCAAGACCCCCACGCGTGCCTCAATCCGCTGATGACGGTTGGAGATAGCATTGCCGACCCGCTGCACATTCACGGCTTGGCCGATGGCGCAGAGGCCAAGCGTCAAGCACTAGCCATGCTAGAGAAAGTGGGCCTCACTCCCGCCGATGAGTTTTACCAACGATATCCTGGCGATTTGTCGGGTGGGCAGCAGCAGCGAGTGGCGATCGCCCGCGCCCTCATTACTCAGCCCAAACTGGTGATCTGCGATGAACCTGTGAGCATGCTTGATGCTAGCGTGCAGTCGCAGGTTCTAGAACTCATGCTCGATCTCAAACGAGAGTTCAACCTCACTTATTTGTTTATTACTCACGATTTGTGGCTGGCGAGATACTTGTGCGATCGCATCGCAGTCATGAATGCCGGTCAAATTGTAGAACTCGGTGCCACCCGCGAAATCTTCAACCATCCCCAGCACCCCTATACCCAAACCTTACTTGCTGCCGCCCCCCTGCTCACCAAACAAGCGGCGCAGTAGCAGTTTGGAGTAGGTACAGGGCTTACCCCAGCTCCCTCCATCCAGTTTTGAGCATTCATCTGGAACATTCATCGCATGCATAGGCACCCTTGCCCACACAATATCAACCCATAAGTCCTAAGATTGAAAAACTGCTGGCTTCGCACGATTCCTTCTATAGAGCGTGATAGTCTCAGCAGGGATTTTTGTGTAGTATTTTGAATGACCTTGTGGCAGATAGGACAAGCTGCAAACTGGGCACATCGCTCGAAACTACTTGCACGCCTATGTTTCTTGAAACGACGGCCTCTCAGCCTGGGTCTTCTTACCCTCCCCTAATCGCCACGTACTGGCTTAACCCGGATCATCATCAATGTTTGGTTTAATTGGTCATCTCACAAGCTTAGAACACGCTCAGTCTGTTGCCAGAGAACTTGGATATCCCGAATATGCCGATCAGGGGCTCGATTTTTGGTGTAGTGCCCCACCCCAAATCGTAGACACCATCAAGGTCAAAAGCATTACCGGGCAAGAAATTGAAGGTCGCTACGTCGAATCGTGCTTCCTTCCCGAAATGCTCGCCACCCGCCGAATCAAAGCAGCCACTCGCAAAATCATCAACGCGATGGCTCATGCCCAGAAGAATGGGATTGATATCACCGCTCTGGGCGGCTTCTCTTCCATTATTTTCGAAAACTTTAAGCTGGAGCAAATCCGCCAAGTTCGGAACTTAACCCTCGACTTCAAGCGCTTTACCACAGGCAACACCCACACAGCCTACATTATTTGTCGCCAGGTCGAAGAAGCATCCAAGCAGCTCGGCATCAACCTATCAGATGCCACGATCGCAGTGTGCGGGGCAACAGGCGACATTGGCAGCGGCGTGTGTCGATGGCTCAATGCCCGAACTGATGTGAAAGATCTGCTGCTAATTGCTCGAAACCAGGAGCGGCTAACTGGGCTGCAAGAAGAACTAGGTCGCGGCAAGATTTTGCCGCTGGAAGAAGCTCTGCCGTTGGCCGACATTGTGGTGTGGGTGGCCAGCATGCCCAAAGGGGTTGAGATTGATCCAGCCAGTCTAAAACAGCCCTGCTTGCTGATTGATGGTGGATATCCCAAAAATATGGGCAATCAGCTTCAGTATCCTGGTGTGTTTGTGCTGAATGGCGGCATTGTGGAGCATGCGCTGGATATTGACTGGAAGATTATGGACATCGTCAATATGGAAGCACCCGCTCGCCAGTTGTTTGCCTGCTTTGCCGAGTCGATGCTGCTGGAGTTTGAAAAGCTCTACACCAATTTTTCGTGGGGTCGCAATCAAATCACGCTCGACAAAATGGATTTGATTGGCCAGGTCTCCCAAAAACATGGCTTTACGCCACTACTGCTGTCGTATTAATGCACTCGGTTTATCGAGCTTTTATCCGGATGGTAGAGACTGCTCAGCGTAGAAAGTAGTGGTAGATGCACCCTGATTCATAACTCCCAGTTTCGCGGCTGGGAGTTTTTTTATTTGTTTAGGACTTACGCACTTCCTACGAAAAACCAAGGGATTGAATGATTTTTGGAGCGCTAGGCGCTCCAAAAATCATTCAACTGCGTAAGTCCTGTTTTACTAGACCTCCTGCATAAATCGTTGCGCAGCGGCCATGCCACGATTCATGCGTCAAAACGCCACTTGTGCAAACGTTTATTCGCTCAGGATGGCTGATATAGCGATGGCCCATTCGATTAAGACATTTTGGGGGATGGCTTCGCCATCCCCCAAAATGTTCTTGTCTCAACTATGCTGGCGACAGCTGTAGGTTGATTGCTCAAGGCTGAACGGCGGCTGAATGGCGTTTATTGGAAAATGAGTGGGGTTAAAAAGCAAGCCGCAGTCAGTTCGTAAGATGAGACACAACTTCTTACGCGAAATCCTGCATTATGGCTCATTCATTAACGGATGCAATCACCTATAGGTTGCAAAATTAAATGAGCTAATTTCACAAAACTTCATTCTGAGTCCTGCGTATCTTATACTACGCAAGGATGGTTATTGAGGAGTGAATATACGATGTCGGAGGCAGTAAGGCCCCTGACTGTTCCCAAGGAGCTTGTAGGCCCGCCAGGTGACGTAAATCCAACTCTGTTGATGTTTTTGATGGCGATCGCTATGGTCATCACATCAACATTGGGGTATTGGCGCTGGCACTGGGTTAGTTGGTGCTGTTTTATCATCAATGCCCTTGCACTGCATATCGTTGGCACTGTCATTCATGACGCTTCCCATCACGTAGCGCATCGCAACCGCATCATGAACGCCATTATGGGTCATGGTAGCGCTCTGATGTTGGGGTTCTCATTTCCGGTGTTTACTCGGGTTCACATGCAGCATCACGCGAATGTGAATGATCCTGAGAACGACCCCGACCACTTTGTTTCGACAGGTGGGCCGCTGTGGATGATCGCAGCTCGGTTCTTTTACCACGAAATTTTCTTTTTTAAGCGTCGGCTTTGGCGCAAATTTGAGCTATTAGAGTGGTTTTTGGCTCGGCTCACGGTGGCTGGCGTCATTTATCTCGCCGTTCATTATGGCTTTTTGGGCTATATCATGAACTTTTGGTTTGCCCCGGCATTGGTTGTGGGCTTGGCGCTTGGCTTGTTCTTTGACTATTTGCCCCATCGCCCATTCCAAGAGCGCGATCGCTGGAAGAACGCAAGGGTTTATCCCAGCCCAATTCTGAACCTGCTGATCATGGGTCAGAACTATCACCTCATTCACCATCTGTGGCCTGCCATTCCTTGGTATAACTATCAGGCTGCCTACTGGGCTACGCGGCCACTGTTGGATTCCAAGGGCTGTCACCAATCTTTAGGGCTATTGCGGCTCAAAGATTTCCTGGGATTTGTCTACGACATCTTTTTAGGAATTCGCTTTCATGGCCATAAAAAGGTTGCCGAAGCATCTGTGCCTGTTGTGGTCGAGGAGTCTACCCCATCAACGGATTTAGTGGGTTCCTCCAAATAGCCTTCATGGATTTACTGGAAAAGGTGAGGTTTACACAGGCTGTAACCTTGCCTTTTTTTATCGTCAGTTTTGCAGAAGCTAAAAGCCCTGAACCACAGCTGACGGTTTTTAACGTGAGTTATGGATATGCTGAAGTGCCTGTGTTTGAGTATGGGTTGCGTGCGCAAACATGGGCTTTTTTAGGTTGGGTTAGGCTGGCGATCGCCCACCAAACAAGCTCCAAACAAACAAGCTCCAAACAAAGCCCCATCAGCAACCTGCCGACGGGGCTTTATAGCTCGATTGGCGTGAACCTTACGATCGCACAGCAACCACTTCAATTTCTACCAGCCAGCCAGGATTGACCAAACCCGCCACTTGCATCGCAGAGCGCGCTGGCAGGTTGGGCTGCTCCTCGGTGCCAAAATATTGGGTGTAGCCTGCCATAAATCCGGCAAAGTCCATCTTGCCATCCATGCTGGGGTCACCCACCAAAAAGACTTGCATTTTCACCACATCGCTCAAGCTCAGGTCGAGGCTGGTCAAAATGGTTTGGATGCGCTCGATCACGTTCACGGTTTGAGTTTGGGTATCGCCAAATGCCTCAACACTGTTGGGGTCGGCCTCTGAATTGACCAGGGGTGGCACCTGCCCACTCACATACACCAAATTGGCATCGGCAGGTAGCTCAACGGCAAGGGCAATGGGAAAGGTGGAGTTGGGAATGGGGTACCGAATGATGTCTTGCGCGATCGCTCGGACGGGCCACGCAAGGATGAGCGCGATCGCCAATCCCACCAAAACGAACGGTGCGATCGCACGGGATTTCCAGACTCGTTTCCACGGGTGCAACATAGGGTGAATCCTCACACAGGTTTCCTTAAATCGGGTTGAAGTTGATGAGTTGAAATGAGTGGGTGAGTTAGGCTTGCAGCGCTTGCAGTTGGGCCGCAACTCCGCTGACGGCTTGATGCGCCGACAGTACGGCTCCCTCCTGCCAGCCCGTGAGGTAACTCAAATGTTCGCCTGCAAAGTAGATGGGGCCATCGGCCTGAGTGAGTGCGGGGTAAACGCTGCTGCGGGAGTCGCCTTCCCACTCAATCCACCCTCCCTGACTGTAGGGCACTTTATCCCAGGCAATGCTGACTCCTTTGGCGGTGTAGGTTTCTTGGCGCAGGGTGGGATGAATCGTTTCGACATCGGCGATCGCAGCCTCTAACCGTTGGGCTGGCGAGAGGGCACCGAGCTTTTCGCCAATGCTGTTCGTCCAAATGTAGGCTGCCACCAGCACACCACCGGGCTGTTGAAATCCGGCGGAGGGATACCAAACTTGGGTGACATCACGCTCTGTCCAGGAAATGCCGCCGTAGATGTAATCGTCTTCTTCCCAAAAGCGGCGATCGGCCTGGAAGGCAATTTTCATCGCTTTGACGTAGGATTCGGCTCCAACGGCGATCGCTTGCTGGACTGCGGGCGAGAAATCGGCATCCACATTCGCTAACACCGATAGTGGCAATGTGCAAATCACAAAGTCTGCATCGAGCGCCTGCTCGTTTCCGGCGGCGTTGGTATACACAATGCGGGTGCCAGAACCCGTTTTGCGAATTTGTGTGACCTGCGCGTTGTAGGTAATGAACTGCCCCACCCGACGCTCAAAGGCTTTGGCAATTTGATCCATGCCGCCAACGGGCTCTAGCATGGTGGCTGCTTGATGGTAGCCTTCGGCAAAGTGCATTTTGTATTGCCAAAAGTCGGATTTGAGCAGTTCGGAAAGATCGATGGGAGAATAGCGATCGCCCGCGACGGTTCCAGCTCCTGGAGCTGTGGCATATCCGGCCCGTGTGGAACCTTTGTACAAGTAGTCGGCATCAAGGTTGCCATAGCTGCGCACAAAGGTGAGGATGCGTTCCCGATCGTCGGCAGAGACTTCTGCATCCAAGGCGTTGCGGTTAATGGCTTTGGCCAGCAGTTCCGACAGGTAGCCTCGGCTGTCGTTCACCACGCGCCGATTCAGCATGCGCTGCCCACCAAAGGCTTTGTCATCTTGAAAGTAGGCGGCGCGGTTTTCGTTGACGATGACCTGCATGGGCACGCCAAATTCTTTGCAGTAGCTCAGCACACCCTGATGGTGGTAAGGAATGCGGGCTGGGCCAGGGTTGAGATACAAATGCTCAGCCTGATTAAATCCGCAGGTCTGTTGGCTGTCGCTTTCGTCGATGCGATCGCCCGCTCGAATGGTCCAACACCGTCCCCCAGCGCGATCGCGTGCTTCTAATAGGGTGCAGTTGTACCCGGCTTTGGTGAGCTCGTAGGCGGCGGTCATACCCGCCAAGCCTGCTCCCAAAATGGCAACATTAACTCCTGTACCCGATCCAGTGGGCAAGTTTGGGCGTTCCATGCCTGTGGCTTGGTGATGCAACAGGCCCATGGCATTCATGGTGGCAAATACAGCAGCAGTGCCCCCTGCTCTGCCCACCAGCTTGAGCAAACTCCGTCGATTCATAAAAATTGCTTTGTCTCAGGCAAATATGCGCTAGACGTTAAGCCGAATCAACGAGTTGAGACTGTATCCGAGATGGCGATTTCTCTTGGTTCAGCTCACAAATATTTTTTTGTTTTCAAGCTAAATTTTCTTGGCGGAATATGGCTTGCGGGCGATCGCGCGATCGCCCTTTTTAGCAGCACAATCCCGCTATCGCACCAGCACGGTCATCACTTTGCCACTGGCAAACGGTGCGGGAATAATTGGGGTGAACTTCACTCGGTCGTGCACCACTTGTTTTACAACCAGCTCGTTCATAATGTGAACGACTTGCTCTCGTGTACCAATAATCCAAATCTGCGGCTTTTCGGCCTGCTGCGTGGGCAACAGGTCGTTAAATTCCGATGTCATATTCTGTTCCTCGCTAATGCAATAGATGTGTCGATGAAGAAAAAGCTTAAGGCGTGGCTTCCTAACCACTTGTCAGCATTAGCGAGGTGAAACGATAATCGATCCAGCCTAGCCCTCTGCTTACCCCAGAGGGTTAGGTTAGCTGGTTAGGCAGTGCTGCTAACACTCCTAACTAGCGTCCTCACCTTAAGCTCGTCTTTTAGTCAAATCACCGGAACGAATTCCGGTATCGCCAAAGATAAACCGAAACGCCGAGGGAGCACAAGCACCCCTCGGCGTTTTGTTATCATTTCGTGATCTTTACAGCCAAGCCATCCAATTGACTCCACAACACATAAAAATATGCGGAAAGATTCTAGCGATTCAGAATGAGCGGTGTATTATGCAGAATGATTCGGCATAAGTAGTGAACTTAGGGTGTTATACCGAATTATTCTGCCTATCTACCCCAAATTGGGATGTTAGGCAGAAAATTTCCGTCTATTAATAGTTATGCCTCTTAGGCCTTGGTAAGGACGCACCTGAAAATCCATTGGCTGGAAGTTGGCATTACAATTTCGGAGGCGAATCTAAATTATGGTTATGAGACCTGATTCTCGTTGGGACTTGTCAGTTGATAATCGTAGCGGTCAATTGACTCTTGTCGTTGAGGTCAAGCGCAAAACCAATGTATCGCCGGAGTGGGCAGCAAAGCTACGTCGAAATATCCTTGCACACGGAACTTTTCCAAAAGCTCCGTATTTTTTGATGGTTTTTCCAGATAAATTTTACCTATGGTCTAATAGTCAAGCTCATCAGGATCAGAGCCAACCTACCTACACTATCGATGCATTCCCAATTCTTCAACCCTACTTTGAGAGGGCAGGAGTAGTTGCTGACCAAATCAGTGGAGCTAGTCTAGAACTCATAGTTGCATCTTGGCTTGGAGAAATAATTCATTCAAATCAATTGCCTGAGGACATTGATGCTTCTCAACAATGGTTAATTGAGTCAGGACTTTATTCTGCCTTAGTGGGAGGAAAGCTTGAGCATGAGGCGGCTGCGTGAATATCTATGTTGAGACAAACTTTGTTCTAGAACTAACCTTTGAGCAAGAGCAGTGTTCAAGTTGTGAACAGATTTTGCAACTGTGTGAAGCAGGAAAAGCAAAGCTCATCATTCCAGCTTATAGCCTTGCTGAACCTCATGAAAAACTGAGCCGCCAAGCACGAAGTCGTCGAGAACTCCAACAGTCGTTAGATGCTGAGTTGCGGCAGCTTTTACGTACAGCCCCTTATGCAAGTCGTATCAAGAGCATTCAGGATATTGCTAGCTTGATGATTCAGAGTAACGAGGAAGAAAGGCATCGGTTTGTTCAATGTCGCGATCAGCTCCTTAAAGTTGGAGAAATTGTTGCGCTCAATGCCAATACATTGAGCGAAGCAGCCTCTTATGAAACTACTTACGACTTAACACCGCAAGATGCCCTTGTATATGCATCAGTTATTGATCATTTACGACAAGATTTACCAGAACAGGCTTGCTTCTTAAATCGAAACTCCAAAGACTTTGATAGTCCTGACATCATTGATGAACTTAGACAGCTCAATTGTAGAATGATTCCACGGTTTGATCGTGGACACAGCTTTATTCAGTCACAATTGCCATCTGAGCAATCAGAGGCATAACCAATCGCTGCACCGGAACGCCGAAAGTTGGTTGGTTGAGTTGCAAAGGGTGTCTGCGTCCGGTGAGCTTGGTCGTTAGTGCCATCGCTCACACTCCCTTTTCGCTTCAACTCCACGAATTGCAGTGTGCCTTTGGCGATCGCTTTATCATTGAGGTAACCACGTCCAGTTACCGGAGAACTTATAGAAGTAGGGTTCAAGGATAGTTATGGATGCACAGCTAATGATTCAGCCCTCATCATTTATTGATGCTGGAATTCAATTGAAACCTGTTCGGGACTTCTTCTTATTCAAATTCAGTGATGATTTGCAGGAGCGGCTAGAAGGTTTAAATGAAAAGAAACGAGAGTCAAATTTGTCGCCAGGAGAAGCTGTAGAGTTGGCAGGAATTTTGGAACTTGATCGTATTTTTACCCTGCTCAACGCGAAAATCATTGCTGAATCTGCATAGACATCGCAATTTCAAAAGAGCTGCGCCAAAAGGTTCGAGAGCGAGCAAATTATTTGTGTGAGTACTGTCATTCCTCTGAAGAAGCAAGTGCCGCTCGGTTTGAAATTGACCATATCCAACCGCGATCGCTCGGTGGGCCGGATACATTTGAAAATTTGGCGTTGGCTTGTCAACGATGCAATAGCTATCGCTATAACTTTACTGAGGGAACCGATCCAGAATCTCAATCGATAGTTTTGTTATTTAACCCACGGTTGGATGTGTGGAACGAGCATTTTGCTTGGGAACAGGGCGGTTTGCTAATTCGCGGAAAAACGACCATTGGTCGGGCAACCTGCGATCGTCTCGACTTAAATGACCAAGCTCATAACGATAATGCAATCGTGAGAGCACGTCACTTCTGGATTCAAGGTGGTTGGCATCCACCTAGCAATGATGCGATCGAACCTGACTCAGAAAAGTGAGAAAAGCTAATGTCGCAGGGAAAGCACAGCACCGTTCGAACTGAGTTTTCTACAACTGTTAATACTGTGCTGAAGGCTCAAAAAATTGCACGAGCGTTTTCGGAGTTGCGGTGTACCTTTGGCGATCGCTCCATCGTTCCCGATGTGTCGGTGTTCGCATGGCAACGGATTCCTCGCGACCAAAACGGCGAAATTGCCAATACATTTGCGATCGCGCCCGACTGGACAATTGAAATTTTGTCACCTGACCAAAGCCAAACCAAAGTCACCAAAAATATTTTGCATTGCTTGAACCACGGCACTCAAATGGGTTGGCTAATCGACCCTGATGAGCAAACCGTGTTTGTGTACCTGCCCAAACAACAACCGGAAGCATTTGATCTGTTCGATCAACCACTTCCGGTTCCTGCCTTTGCCACTGGCCTCAGCCTCAGCGTTGGGTCTGTATTTGGTTGGTTATTGGAGTGAGTAGTTTCAGCCCTCACCCCAACGTTGCTTAGAAGGTGCTGTAGTTGGCGATCGCACTCTTCAACCGCTCCAGCACTTCGGGAACGGCGATCGCCCCCAACTCACCCGAGGCACGAGTGCGAATGCTAAGGGCATTGCCCTCCACTTCCTTCGCACCAATCACACCCATCACGGGAATCTTGTCCTTCTCCGCATTGCGAATCATCTTGCCCAACCGTTCGCCGCTGGTATCCACCTCAGCCCGAACCCCGAGCGATCGCATCTGCGTCGCCACATCCTTGGCAAAGGGCAAAAACTCCTCCGTCACCGACAGCAAGCGCACCTGCACCGGAGCCAGCCACAGCGGAAAATCACCTGCATACTCCTCAATCAAAATGCCCACCAGCCGCTCCAGCGAACCAAACGGAGCCCGGTGAATCATCACCGGACGCTGGCGCGAACCATCTTCCGCCACATACTCCAGCTCAAACCGTTCCGGCAGGTTATAGTCCACCTGCACCGTACCCAGCTGCCACTCCCGCTCCAGCGCATCCTGGAAAATAAAGTCCAGCTTTGGCCCATAAAAAGCCGCCTCGCCAATTCCCAAAAAGTAATCCATTCCCAGCGTATCAGCCGCTTTTTGAATAGCGCTTTCCGCCTTGTTCCAGGCATCATCCGAGCCAATGTACTTATCGGAAGCAGGGTCACGGAAGCTGAGCCGCGCCTTAAAATTCTTGAGCTGTAAGCTCTTGAATACGGAGAGGATTAAGTCCACCACATTCATGAACTCATCTTCCAGCTGATCCGGCGTCACAAACAGGTGCGAGTCATCCACGGTAAAACCGCGCACCCGAGTCAATCCACCCAGCTCACCCGACTGCTCGTAGCGGTACACCGTACCAAACTCCGCCAATCGCATCGGCAAGTCCCGATAGGAGCGCAACTCATTCTTATAGATCTGAATGTGGAAGGGGCAGTTCATCGGCTTCATAGCAAAGCCCTGTTCCGCCAAGCGCGCGGCATCATCTTCCGCCATCATGGGGAACATGTCTTCCTTATAGTTCTGCCAGTGGCCAGAAACCTTGAACAGATCTACCCGCGCAATGTGGGGCGTCACCACAGGTAAGTAGCCTCGCTTCACTTGCTCCTGCTTCAAAAAATCCTCTAGCGTGGAGCGCAGCACTGTGCCCTTGGGAGTCCACAGCGGCAACCCCGGCCCCACAATATCAGAGAACAGAAATAGACCCAGTTCCCGACCCAGCTTGCGGTGGTCGCGACGCAGCGCTTCTTCCTTCCGGCGCTTGTACTCGGTCAGTTGTTCGGGTGTTTCCCATGCGGTGCCGTAAATGCGCTGAAGTTGAGCCTTGGTTTCATCGCCGCGCCAGTAGGCTCCGGCCACGGTTTCCAATTCAATCGCATTGGGATTCAGCTCAGCGGTGCTTTCCAAGTGGGGGCCAGCACACAAATCCCACCACTGATCGCCCAGGTGATACAGCGTGATGGGTTCCTTCAGGTCTTGCAAAATTTCGAGCTTGTAGGGTTCGCCCAGTGCTTTGATGCGGCGCTCGGCTTCCTCCCGGCTGACCTCTTCTCGAATGACGGGCAGCTTGCGATTGATGATTTTGATCATCTCCTTTTTAATGGCCTTCAAATCTTTCTCGGTAAAAGGCTCAGGAGCATCAAAATCGTAGTAGAAGCCGTTTTCAATCCAGGGGCCAATGGTGACCTGGGCTTTGGGAAATAATTTTTGTACGGCCATGGCCATCACGTGCGAGGTCGTGTGGCGAATTTGCTTGAGACGCTCTGACTCGCTGGTTTTGGGAAGCGAAATTTTTTGAGGTTGTTCTACAGAGGGCGATGCGTCGTTCGGCATGGGATCACAAATGAAAGTTAAAAACCGTAAGAAACTAGCCAGCGGCGTTATTGATTAAACCGTGCTGGGGTGAACTTGAGCAAGCATAGACTTCTCTTCTATCTTACGTTGTGAAATTCGGCTCCATCCTGCGAGATTTGCGGCCAGATTTCGGCCCGTTTTTTTGGCCACAGTTGCGGCCAGATTTCGGTCAGTTTTTTAGCCAGAGTGCAGCTGGGGCAATTTCTCAGATTGGGGCGATTTCTCAGATTGGGGCGATCGCGCTGCATCAAGCATCTGGCCATTCCCCGGGGATGCACAAGGGTTGAACCCAACTCAGCGACCCTTTGCCCTATCAATTTCCGGGTCAAGCTAAGGGGCAAAACCGAAAGTTTGTATCGGTTTATGAATTTATCGCTGAGAACCGCCGCCATGAAGGCGGGCTGTACCGACGCCAAACCAAGACAGATCAACGTTTTGCCGAGCCGAGGAAAGAAGCGCATTAACACATCAAAAAATGTAACGATTCGTAAATCACGTTAATATTAACGAGTATGATATCAATCACTTTTCATCTCTATGTTTAACCCCAACCTGCCAGAGCCAGAGTTGCTCAAGACGCTCTTGGAGCCTTTGTTGGAAGATTTTCAGTATTGGTTTGGGCGATCGCGCTCATTGCTCGAAAATCACGACATTGATTTTTTAGCGCAGGAGCAGCAAATTGATCTGTTAAAGCGGGTCAAGCAGGCGCAAAAAGAGGTGGCAGCCGCTCAAGCCCTGTTTAAGGCAACGGACTGTCAAGTGGGAGTGCAACCGTCGGTATTGGTGCCGTGGCATCACCTTGTGACGGAGTGCTGGCATGTTGCAGTTCGCTATCGGCTCAATCGGCCAATTTAGCCGAGTTCGTCGTCCAGTTCACCAACGCGTTGGATTTAGACGCAGCGATCGCCCATCTCTCTCTCGAACGGAGTAGGCACGAGTCACCCGAATTGGGATGCTGAAACCTAAGAATTCTGAGAGAATGAAATTAAACAAAACGGTATGGAAATCGGTTGGGATATCATTCACGATTTGAATTGAAGTCGGTCGAGTTTCGAAGCACATTCACCGTCCAGCCATTGTTGGAATAGGCAGACCGTTCAGAGGATTAAATTAAGATGCTGCAATTGTTGTATATCTGCGCGTTCACCGTTCTAGCCTTTTTGGCCATCTCCAATTTAATCCGCAACCTCATGATGCTAGGCGGGGAATCGCAGCGCGCCTCGGCCAGAGGTGGCCAAAGCCCTAGCCGCTCTAGCGGTAAGTCTATTCCCCATCCCGAACTGCTGGATGAGCAAGGCCAAGTCATTAATGAACCTTACTTAGTCATGAAGTCGATTTCGGTGGATGATGCACGCGAACGGCTTGATGCCCTCTACAATTCGTCTCCCGAAACAAAAGATCGGGCACAAGACGACAATTAAACAGCCGATTTCACAAAATTCATTTCCAACCTCAAAGGCGATCGCACTCCACACAGAGCGCGATCGCCTTTAAGCATTGAAGCCATTGCTAAACCTATCAACCTAGGCCGACTCAAACTGATCTCCACTTTGTAGCGTTTCCGGTTCAAATTCGTGAAGCCACTGAATAAAGTTATCCGACCTGTAATTCAAATTTGACTGCTCAAGCAATAGGGCAACATATCGCACCCGTTGTCGTATCACAACTGCATGACAATCTTTGCCGTGAATGACCGCTAGGCGAAACCCTTCAAGCCGCAGAGAAGAGACCAGCAACGATTGCAGCCCCAATGCTTGAAAAATAGTTTGCACCCAACTAATATCGCTACTTTTGGATGTGGTGAAATAATCTTGAGGCAAGCCGCTCAGGTCAAAGATTGCCGCTCCAATAATGGCATCTAAATGAGAGACAAGATCGCCAGAGGTAGATTTATTGGTAGATGCAGGTGCCACAGTAACAGGATAGGTGTTGGCAGACATAAAGTTTATCAAGGCTCGGCAAGGCAAGGTTTTTAGAAAAAAACAAGTGCGTCGGCAACATCTGGATAGTCGAGAGGTTGAGGGGTTATGTGTAGTTACCCATGCAGGCCAATTCCAAATTTGGCTGCTATTCCTAGAATTCCCTGTTCTTTAAAACATGAACAATACTTTGTGTTTCGCAAAAATGTTTAGTTAAGTGTTGAATTTACCCCTTACAGTTTTCTTAAATTAAAGTTACAGTCTGCGATCGCACCACGGCTCAGCCCGCAAACGATAGCTGCATTCCTTGGGGAGCCTGCGGTAACTCAGCATCTCATTCGCGTTGGTTCACACCTCTCGCCTCCATGCGCGCGATCGCTCTCGTCGTTGGGGCAATTCATAACCCCACCGTTAGTTTATGCAAAAACGTTGAGGCACCTTAACCGGAAGTTAACTAGATTCACAATTCATTACCCTACTTTAGAAACCGTAGATTCACCCAGTTAGGTGTCGTCGTTGAATGCGGGGGTTGATACGCTAGAAGAGGAGAAAATCCATTCCTAAACACTTTTTATGCTTTCCTTATTTACCTACGGCATCAGCCTGGGTCAATCTAGCCTAGAGACAGACCCCAAAAATCGCCGTAAAAAACAACACCTGACCGTCCAAGAACCCTCAGATCCCAATCTGCAGAAGAAGACGGTGTCAAAAGCCCCATCCTCAAATTCTGTGCCCTCCTCTAAGTTGTGAGCGATCGCAGTCAACTTTCACCGTTCACTATCACTAAAAGGACAGTTTGATGGAACAACAGGTAGAACCAGACCCCAAACCTGGAGGCTTATCACGACTCCTATCTATAACGCATAGGGTAGCCACCCAAAGAGCCTTTGCTATTGCAGAGGCTCTTTGTTTTTGCAGCTTGTTTTGCAGCAACAATCTCTATAAGAATTGCTGGGTTCAAAGCTTAACGCTCACACCTATTTCGAACTCCCACAACACCAAATCTTCCTCAATTCACTAGTCCGAGATCAATCCCTCGCCACCATAAAAAACCAGCCTGAACCCGCACAGCGGGTGGCACAGAGTTTTAGGATTTTATGCTTCACGTATGTTTCATGACGGCTGTTCACTTAGTTGTTAAATCGCCCTCTTTCTCTTAAGAAAACACACCAATTCAAACTGATAAATTCCGCCATTTAGCGGAGAAGACATGACGACAACTCGCGCTAGAGCGAGCTGCTACAAGTCAGTTATCATTCAGCTACCTGAAAAACCCTTAGCGCCAGTGTAAGAAAAATGGATTGGTTTCTGAGTAAAAACCGAAAGATTGGGAATCCTCCTAGCAATTCCACCTCCCAGCGATACGGATATGCCGTGATTCCTCGGTTATGAATCCCCTATAGAGCTTTTAACCTAGTACTAATGGATGGATTTAAGGTGTGTTTCAGCGATCCGTTTGTAAATCTACGCTTGCGGTGATTTGCAGTGATTGCCCCGACGCTTCCCAAAGGTGTGCTGTTCTCTACTTGGGAATCATAGGCATGGAACTGTACTCACGACCAGCCTCATGCTCGTTCATTTCAACCTTATTCGAGCCTTATTCGAGAGAAATCCCAAATGCGTATCCAATCCACTGAATCGGAGCAATGCAGTGGATATAACAGCGCCTCAATCCACAGTGTGTTTTTTGTTCAGCGTGTCATCAGTCATTTCTTCTAAATGTTCAACTACCTGTGATCGCTCACCGATTTCCTTTCAGTAGCCATTAAACATAAACCTGTTCATTCCCAGCTTTCGTCACTCTAATCCGTTCTAACCCGAGTTAATATGTTGAACTTGAATGCTCTGTCTGCCTACTCTTCTAAATCGCTAGACAATGCAACCAATGCCGAGTTGCAACAGCAGCTCGGATTGTATCGGGTTTTTCTACGTCTATACGAGCACAACCGAGGCTTACTGGATGAAATTCTGTCTCTAGAAAACATTAGCTGTAAAGACTTAGCTGGAGTTTCGCTACCCTACGTTCAAGGGATAGCGATCGGTCGCCAAGTTTATCTAATGACGAATTTGCTGGGTGGAACGACTCGGGCTCTTACTCAACCTCAATACATGTGGACGATTGGACGGGATGCTCGTCAGGCGGTGTTGCCTGTGCAAGATCAGCGGCTTTCGCGTCGGCACGCTGCGATTCGTTATGAAAACCAAGGCTTTTATTTGGTGGATATTGGTAGCCGCAACGGGTCGTTTGTAAACGGGGAACCAATTCGTCAACCTCGATTACTCAAGGATGGCGATCGCGTGCGTTTGGGAAGCTTGACTTTTGTATTTTTCGTGTGCAGCGAAGTGCAGCAATTGTGCAACCTCCCCCCCGAGATGGCAGCGCTGGTCAATGGAACTGCGAAAACCGCAGAAACCTTGCAAGAGGATCCAACAGCCCCCTTGCAAGATGATGACGAAATGACCATGTTGATGCCACCCATTACCTCCCCGGCTGGAAGTGAAGCGCCAACCGTCTATTCTCCTGAAGATACGTTGACTTTTTTGCGCACGATGAATGGCGATTGTGAAAGAAAACCAAATGTCAGTGATCCGTGAAGCTCACAACACCTGATAGAATAGCTGGGTCGTTTAGCCAACAGTTAGGTCACCTTTGAGTCAGTCGGTTGATCTGCCCAGAGTAGATGATTTTCTACAAGAATTGGCCACTATCCAGCAAACCGGTTCTAAGCGGATTGCCTTGCTGGGGTCGCGCCATGTTCCTATTACTCATCAGCTGCTAATCGAAGAAATGAGTTATGCCCTTGTGCTAGGTGGCAACCGTTTGTTGACCTCTGGTGCAACTGGTACGAACTCAGCAGCAATTCGGGGTGCAATGCGAGCAGACCCCAATTTATTGACGGTGATTTTGCCACAAAGCCTATCTCGGCAACCGCGCGAGTCGCGTGACCAACTGGAAGAGGTCATGCATCTGGTAGAGAACCCGGCAAATGACCACATGTCTTTGGCTGAGGCAAGTGCACTGTGCAATCAGGAGATTGTGTCTCGCTGCCAGCAGCTGATTTGCTTTGCCTTTCACGATAGCCATACGCTGCTGAAAACCTGCCAAGATGCAGAGGATCAGCGTAAGATTGTCACCCTGTTCTATTTTGACTAGGCTACGTTTCAATACGGCTCAGTCTAATACGCGTCCCTATGTGAATTCCGTGTTGAGCTGCCAGGTGCGATCGCTCTTTGGCACTGGCCTGTTCATTGAGAAAATGCAGCGCTAGGCTGAGATTATTTAGCCATTACAGGGATGGGTTGCCATGCTCAGCCTGAATAGACTGCTTGAGTTCTATCCAGGCTGAGCATGGCAATATGGATTGGTTTGCGAAACAATACACGAACAGAAGGACATTGGGGTTGTGCAGCAAATATCAATGCAGGCTTTGTTGCTTGGTAGTGTAATTGTGGCAGCGCTGCTGATCTATGTGCCGTTTTTGGTGGTGGCATATGGCCGGGTGCAAATTGGGATGGAGGCGATCGCCCAGCCTCGTGCTGTACTTGACAAGCTGCCTAGTTTTGCAAAACGGGCAACCTGGGCTCATCAAAATTCGTTTGAAGCATTTGTATTGTTCGCCGCTGCTGCTCTGATGGCTTATGTCACTGAGGTAGATAGCCCTTGGGCTGCCCGCGCTGCGATCGCCCATGTCATTGCCCGACTGCTCTATTCCGTTTTTTATATTTTGAATATTCCTATCGGGCGATCGCTCATGTTTGGGGTTGGCTCACTCTCTACAGCCACGCTCATGGCACTCAGTTTCATGGCAACCTTACGCAATTAAGTCCAACGGCGACTCTGCCAAGAGCGGTGTACTCTGTAATTTGAGATATTCGTCGATTCATCTTACATGTAGACCTATGGCCAGCTTCTCTTTTGACATCGTGAGCGATTTTGATCGCCAAGAGCTCGTGAACGCGCTCGATCAATGCAATCGCGAAATTCAAGCGCGATACGACTTGAAAGATACAAAAACAACTGTAGAATTAGGGGCTGACAACATTGTTGTGAATACAGACAGCGAGTTCACCCTCGATGCAATTCACACTGTTTTGCAAACCAAAGCGGCAAAACGAAATTTGTCGCTGAAAATTTTTGAATTTGGCAAGATCGAATCAGCAAGTGGCAACCGAGTGCGCCAGGAAATTAAGCTCAAGCGTGGCATTTCTGCGGAGCTGGGTAAGCAAATTTCCAAGCTCATTCGCGATGAGTTTAAGAAAGTGCAAGCCTCGATTCAAGGAGATGCAGTGCGGGTATCTGCCAAGTCCAAAGATGACCTGCAAACTGTCATTCAACGCTTGAAGCAAGAAGAATATCCCGTAGCGCTCCAGTTTACCAACTATCGCTAGCTGCTGTTGCTGAACATACAGCAGTTCATCGGCGACAGAGTGGGATTAGCACGCCAGCGATCGCACTCGTCGCTGAGTTGCAAAGCGAAGATCCATGGGTGAAAAATACGTTACGCCGTTGATCTCTACACCAGATGCCCCTTCAACCTGCATCGCGACATCAACCAACAGTTGCAGCGTTTCTGAGTTGGGTACACCGCCGCGCAGGACGACGACCGCTCCCCGTTGCGAGACCGAAATGGTGCTGACAATGTGTGCTGCCAAAGATTTACGAAACGCGATCGCAACGCGCTTCGCCAAGCCATCGTGATCGTATTCACCATTTAGCCCCAAACGCTCGGGGGGAATGGTATGAAACCAGTGTGACAGAGCAGTCTGACTACTTCGATTGCTGACAGGTTGCAGGCAGTATGGTTGTGACCCTGAAAATTGGTTAAACGGATGCATTTTGTCTATCTTTACTAGCTTCGTGAAGGCACAGTAAGTGAATCTATCGCGGCAGATTCACGCTTGAAAGCAATTGCTTGTTTGGTTCAAGAGCCTGCTCAACGAGCGAGGCGAACCGTAGCTTTGCTGAGTAACTGGTAACAACGTTCTAGCCGGAGAGGAATCAATCAGGGAATATACGGAGGGGCCAATCCAGAGACATTCATGCAGCCGAAAAAGTTCCCTAAAATTTAACGATTAGAGCAATTCGTTGCGAACTCTGAAATCTGTTCCCCAAAAAATTCATTGAAGCGTAAAAACGTGATTACAAAACTAGACAATAAATTCAAATCAAATCGGACTTAAACATGTGTATTGTATCGAACCTTCCGTAGTTTCCCGTAAATTCTCAAAAAAATCAAATCCTTTGTGTGATTAATTTAACAATCCTTCAAAAGGAATAGGCCAGACATGATAGTGGTATGTCTTTAGAAATAGCCGAGCCAATGGTGGCGTGGCTTGTTGTCCTTAATAAGGAAACTGAACCTTAGCTGTCGTGCTTCACGTAGCTCCCGATAATGAGATAACCACGATTCACCGTAGAGGTTCATGCATGGCTAATGTCATAAAAAAGAACTTCAAACAAACGATACTAGTTTCCGGAAAATTACTGAGTAACCAAAGTTACCAGGATGGGGCAAGGTCAAGCTTAAAAACGGCTGATGTACTTAGACTGGCATCGGTAGAGAGCTTTGGTTGTGCTGCAGAGGCTTGTGACTGGAGCGCACGGGCGATCGCCCGAATGCGTCGGTCTTGGTCGGCAGTGATGCGCTCAACGGTATTGCCTAGCCCTGGAGCATTCCACTGCTGAGTATCGGGATCTAAGTAGGAGCGGGTGCGAGCCCATAGCACGGCTTCAGTACCGTGAAGCCCCATAGCCTTGGCCTCGCTGAGGCGATCGATGTAGCCACCCCGGCTAAGAGCAGCCCGAGGAGACTGATTTGCTAAATCGATACCGTTTAGGGTTTCTTCGAGGGTGAGGGTCAGCCCCCGTTCGCTCGCCATTTGAGTCAGTTCATGGGCTTGTCGCTTTAAGCGTTGAAGCTGTTTGGCATCGGCATCTTCGGGTGTGGCAGCCCCATGTTGATAGGAAAAGGTGCCCATGTTCCACACCCCATTGCCAGGATCGGTATGTCCGTTATAGGCACTTGTCTTTTCGCCTGTGGCAGTGCGCGTCCCTTCGGCATGGCCAACGGCGATCGCCACGAGTGAATGTGATGCACCTTCAAACAGTGGGTTAAGTGAAGGGGAATTGGCAGCGGTTGATACAGGAACATTGGGAGTTGGGGCGATCGCCAGTTGAGCACTGCGGGGAACATCTAGCTCAAATGAAAGAGTGCCGTCGTTCAGTCGGTTCAGTGATGGCGCTGCGGCGATGGCAGACTCATCCGTACCAAACTCATCCGTAACAGACTCATTTCGAGCAAGCTCATCCGTAACAAGCTCATTCGTAACCTGGAGGCTGGGCTCTGAACTGGCGACAGATCCCGCTGGGGCCAAGGGAGTTGGTGCTGGAGGGGGAGGAGGCAATTCCATTGCAGACGCAGCATGCCCAACCGGAGCAGCGATCGCCGCATTGGGAATGATCAATGGCTGGATTTGTGGCGAAGCAGATGGAACCGTTAGCGTCGGTGTGGTCCCAATTCCTACATCTGGTTGTGCATTTGATCCTGCATCTGGCAAGTCAGGGGGAGAAGCCGATCCTTCCAGGTCAAAGCTCAGGGCGATCGCCTCGGTCGCGTGGGCTGGAGCCACCAGCCAGGCAACGGAGCCAACCGACAACAAGGCCACCGTACACGTAGTTTTGAAAGCGCTGGAATTCATGGTTGGCTCAAGAGTTGTTCAAGAAGACGAACCGAGGGTTCTACAAATGCCCAAGTGCCATCGGGCTGCTTGCGCAACGTAGCAAACTGAAGCGATCGCCCCTGGCCAATTGCCTCGCCCTGTGCAACAGACCCAAGCTTGGGTCGACGGAGTCCACACAACCGCAGCACGTAAGCTGGCAGCTCAGGGCTTGAAAAAGCAATGCAATTGGGATGTTGAATTCGCTGGGTTTTACCAGCAAATGGTGCAAAAACAGAGCGCCCCTGTAACGCTACCGAGACATCGCCAATACCGCCCTCAATCCGGTGGCCTGCCACCTGCTGCCCCGGTTGCAGTTGCCACGTTTGCTGAACCTGTAAGCGACGAGATGGAAGGTCGGTGCTGACGTGAGTGCACCCAATCACCAAACTGGCGATCGCCCCAACGACACTCCAGCGGGCAATTTGCTTAATGCTTAAACACAAATGAGTAACCGGCATACTCCTCGCCCTCATACAGCACCACAAACCAGGTTTGCGGATCAAACGCGAGGGGATACGCCTCTCGCTCTGCAACAACGCCTTGCCGAACTTCCACACTGGGCAATTGGCAGTATGGCTCACTCATAATGGCGCGTACATTTTCTTTTCGATCGCGCTCTGGAATCGCCAGCAGCCGCGCCAGTTGGTCTCGCGATAGCACCGCCTGGGATTGAATCACTTCCTGGCACACGTCGCTCACTTTGCGCGACTGTAGCCCATTTTGAAAATCGGACATCAGGCCAACGAGAGCCAACATTGAACCTCCCACCAAAAAATATTTGGCACTGGAGGTTTTTTTCGCGGGTTTGCGGAACGACCTTGCAGGATTACGGCGCTTCATCACGGCTTCCTCCCGACGACAACACCAAGCACGACAGAACAATGAGCAGCCACGCTGCGCCAAGAATCACACTCATAGTTTTCCTCCTAGAAATAAGCCCATGGCGGTTAATAGCAAGCGATAACCCAGCACCAAGCTAAGCTTGGGAACCCAAGCCGATAGGCCAATCGCTAGAATCGCTGGAGAAACCAACCCCAGCGCGACTGGAATCCACAGCGTTGGAGCGATCGCAAGCAACCAATCTGCACCAAGTCGCAGCACAAAACAACAGATCATCCAGGCGATCGCCTCTGCCACAGCAGGCCAAAACTGTGCAGGTGGATTGAGCCACTGTTGCACCCAGCCAGCCTTGGCTCTGCGGCTACGACGACGAATGGGGAGATCGGGAGGCTGGAAATGGTGGGAAGCCAATGATGTTGGGTGAACCATCGAAACGGCTCGGCTTCGGCTATGGCGAGGTTGAATGCGCATTTTTAGTACTTTCGTACTTTAAGTACAAGTGTACTATACACGATCTGATTGCAACCAGCTCAAGTTAGATATTTTTTTCATAAACTTTGAGTGCAGACTCAAGCAAATTTACGGAACATTTGTTTTAAGTAGGCATCCATGATTAAACATAAAAACCCCAAAACTCTGTACCGCTCGCAGTGCGAGCGGTACAGAGTTTTGGGGTCTGGTTTTTAATGGTTTCGAGGTACTTAGACAAGCTCAAAACCGAAACTGGCGTGACGGACGCAGGGCAGCAGAAATGGGGCGATCGCCCCAGCTGCCTAACAATTGCAAAAACGTTGACCGACCCCTGTGCTGTGCGATGGTACAAAGCCCCCACTGTAGGCATCCTCAGATTTAGTGGACTTGCGGAAGTCTTGGCCTTGATAATGAAAGGCGTGTTTTATTCAGACGCGAGACTTCCATGGTTTTGGAACATCCTCATCGGTCATCGCAGTTGCTTCAGCGCTTAACGCCTTATCTTTTTCTGGCTCCGGCACTTATCATTCTGGGGCTGACGGTGTTTTATCCAGCGGTGCAGGCGTTTCTGCTCAGCTTCACCGAGTATGAGTACGACATTACGCAGCCACCGCGTTGGGTTGGCTTCGAAAATTTTCAAACCCTCTTGGGCGATCGCGTCTTCTGGCAAACATTAAGAAACACCTTGCTGTATCTGGTTGGCGTAGTCCCCATCTTGGTACTGGCCCCGCTATTGCTCGCCATCTTAGTCAACCGTGCGCTACCGGCCATTTCCTGGTTTCGCGCGGCGTACTACACGCCGGTTGTTATTTCCATGGTGGTGGCGGGGATTGCGTGGCGCTGGCTTTACGCCGAAAACGGCCTGCTCAATCAGTTCATCATCGGTTTGGGAATTTCGGCAGAGGGGGTTCCGTGGTTAACGAGCCCTCGTCTGGCTCTGTTTAGCGTCATGGCTGTCACCATTTGGAAAGGGCTGGGTTATTACATGGTGATTTATTTAGCAGGTCTCCAGTCAATTCCAGCAGATCTGTATGAAGCAGCCGCGATCGATGGTTCTGACGGGTTGCAAAAGCATTGGGATATTACGATTCCCTTGATGCGGCCCTATCTCTTCTTAGTAGCCGTAATTTCTGCAATTTCGGCCACTAAAGTTTTCGAAGAAATTTATGTGATGACGCAGGGCGGACCTCGCAATAGCTCTAAAACAATTGTGTACTACGTGTATGAACAAGCCTTCCAAGATTTAGAAATTAGCTATGCCTGCACGATTGGATTGGTTCTCTTTCTCATTATTCTTGGCTTGTCGTTGCTGCGTTTAGCCGTTAGTCGAGAATCTAGCACCATCCTGTAGGGTTTTGCTCTTGACCTGGATAAAAGCCGTGATCCCCGGTAAAAAATCCCAGCGAAAATCACGAGCTAAATTGATGCTTTATCTTGAGGAAATCGAGCCAGGGCGATCGCCCAAAATGCCCATCGTTAAAGAGTTCTATGCCGAAGTAAGTATTTTTATTTGATGGCCGTCTATTACCTGTGAGAGATGTGATCCTAGACTGCCAACCCATAAGATAAGCCTACACAAATGATTCAAATCCATGCGAACGAGACAAACGAGTTTTGCATGATTAGATTTGAGTCAACTTGAGAAAGGTGATGTTATGGTTTTGAATCCGATTCTATTAGTTGAGCCAGCTGTTGATGCAACTCAAAGTGGTGCATCCAGCGCACTAACAATTGCCTTGGGGCTTGGCTTTATTGCAGCCGCAACATTGGGTTCTATTGCCTGGTACAACTCCAAGCGTCCACCCGGTTGGGAAGATAAAGAGCGGCCAGATATTGTGCCTGATATCGATAAGTAGTTTGACCATTATTTGACCATCAATGAGTCGGTTAGAAGAGATGCGATTCCAGGTTTGTAGCCATGGATGCTTTTAGCGTAAGGCTGCTGGTAATGGAAAGAATCTGGCTCATTCTTGCGCCTATCTTTAAATGTTTGGAAGGAGAAATTTCATGGCTAACGAACGCAGTAACTACAACAATATGCCCAAGGAAAACTACGAAACCAGCAGCGGTGTTGAACGGGATGATGTGCAACGCGACAACTACGATCGCGGCATTATTCCCGCTGAAACAGCTGCCCGTATGGAGCGTGAGGGCGAAGAATACAAGCACACAGCCAAAGGCGAAGCTAAAGGCGAGAACAAGCTAGATCAGAGCGATCTGGATACCACCGCTGGCTATACCGTCGATAACGAAGGCTTGGTAAACAACTTCGCGATCGAGCCAGAAATGTATTACGAAACCCCCGGCGATATGCAAGAGAAAGAGGCAGCTGAAGACGAAGCTCGCCGTGAAGAGTTAGCTGCTATCAATGACAATGATGAGACTGGCAAACTAACAGAAACAGAAGACAAGCGTAGCAAAGGCCCTGGTCTAATCTAACCCTTGCCAGATTACTCAAGCGATCGCGCTTAGGTCTTGATAAAACTCCCTTTAGAAAGCTCAGATGCATGGAGGTTGGTTTAACCAGTGCATCTGAGTTTTTTTTCGACCTGGTCTACTTGCTACGTTAATTGTGTCTAGAAACAGCATTATTTCCTAACTAGAAGCCAGACTCAAAATAGCGATCGCCCCAGATAGCCATCTTGAAGCCTGTAGGGTAGAGTGTGCTTGGGGTTTGCCCATGATGTACCGTCGCGTGACTCAGCGGCGGTGTGGGTTCCCAGTGCCATACCCAATGAAATAATTAGATTGCAATATGTCGGCTGCTGAAACTGCTCACAACTCTCCCAATCCCAAACCGAGTGAGCAGGATCTGAGACGAGTGCGGGAGGTTGGAGAACAGGGAGTGCTGGAACGCCTCATGCGGTTTTGTCCGGCTGATGTGATTGGCGATGATGCCGCACTATTGACCATTTCGCCAGGGCGATCGCTCGTCGTATCCGAAGATGTGTTGGTGGATGGGGTTCACTTTAGTGTTGGCCTAGCCCTGCCCGATACAAAAACAACATCGCCCGCAGATGTGGGCTGGCGAGCGGCAGCGGCAAATTTATCTGACTTGGCGGCAATGGGAGCTGTCCCCTTAGGCATTACCGTAGGGCTGAGCTTGCCCCCCGACATGCCCATTGCCTGGGTAGACGAGCTGTACACCGGAATGGTTGAGTGCTTGCAGCAGTTTGGTGCATCGATTGTGGGGGGAGATGTTTGTCGATCGCCAACGCTAACGGTGGCGATCGCCGTTTTTGGAGAAGTTATCCCCACGCAGGCCATCCGTCGAGCGGGGGCAACACTGGGCGATGTGGTGTGGGTGTCGGGTTCCCATGGGGCATCCCGGGCTGGGCTAGAGCTTTTGCTGCATCCTGAGCAAGGCCACGAACTCTTGGCAGAGGAGCGTGCTGCCCTGATTCAGGCGCACCAAAGACCTGTACCTCGATTGGACGTGGTTGAGGTGATTCGCTTACTGGGGCTAGATTCGGCGGCGATCGCTGGAATGGACAGCAGTGATGGACTGGCGGATGCAGTACTACAGCTATGTCGGGCTAGCCGAGTTGGGGCCGTGCTAGAGCGATCGCACATTCCCTTACCTAATGGGCTGGCCGCGTGGCGATCGCCCCAACAAGCCATGGAATGGGCTCTGTATGGAGGCGAAGATTTTGAGCTGGTGCTGTGCTTATCGCGCGATCGAGCCGAGGTGTTGCAACAGGCCATTCCCGGGTCGGCTATTGTTGGCACGATTGTGGAGGGGGATACCGTGGTACTGCATGACAGCACAAGCGAATCTGCCGATGAGGTGCTAAGCCTAAGCCGAGGCTTTCAGCATTTTTAAGCGTGCTCCAGTGCCCATTTTCGACACAGCCTTTCAGTCCTCCTTTCATTGAATCAGGCTTAAGCACTTCATCCGAAAGACCAGTGGATTGAATAATTTTGGGGGCGCTTAGCGCCCCCAAAATTATTCAATTGGTAAGTCCTACAAATATTTAGACGCGGCTGGACTCACCTGTGTTTGGTGTTGGGGGTGCTGCGAGCCCTAAGTCCAATAGCGTCAGAATCTCGTGGACTTGCGGCAACCCTGCGCGAGAACAGAGTTACCCTCTCGCGTCTCGGCTAGTTTGGCGAGCAGCCTCAAGCAACAGTGCCTGTTCTGCCTGGGCGATCGCTTGATAGGTGGCCGCTGCTGCTGCTGGACTCACCGAAATGGAATAAATGCCCCACCGCACCAAGTCAGCAATGATATAGGGGTGCTGCACGGGTGCTTCGCCGCAGATAGCGCAAGGAATTTCGGCCTGATGAGCAGCTTGAATGAGTTGGCGCATGGCCCGCAAAACGGCAGGGTGCGCTTCGCTATAGTTGGCACCCGTTGGTGGAGAATCGCGATCGATCGCCAGCAATAATTGCGTCAAGTCATTACTGCCGATAGAAATGCCCTGAACACCCGCCGCGACCAGCTCTGGCAGCAAAAACAGAATGGATGGCACCTCTGCCATAATCCACACCTGAAAACCGCTGGTGTGCCTGAGATTCGATTGTTGAATCCGGCGATCGCACCATTGAAACTCTTCCACCGTGCGCACAAAGGGCAAGAGCAAGCGTACATTTGTGCAGCCAGCGTCCTGCGCTAGTCGCAGAGCCTCTAGCTCTAGGTCAAATAGGGTGGGATCGCTTTGGTAACTCAGAGTACCATGCAAACCCAAAATGGGATTGGGTTCTGCCACAGTCCCATCCAGGAAAGAGCGCTCGTGCGATCGCACATCGGCCGATCGGTAAAACAAGGGAGACGGAGCGATCGCCCTGGCCAATTTCTGAATCGCTTCTGCCAGTTGGTAGGAGGCCTGCGCCTGTGACTGCCAGTCATACAGCGATCGCCCCTGGGTTAACCCCAGCAGCACATGTTCAGATCGCACCAAACCAATGCCGTTAATCGGAACAGACCCAACCTGAGCCAGAGCCTCTACCTGACTGACATTGACCATCAGTTGGGTTGCCAACGGTCGATAGGGCATCATTGGGGCGCTTGGTGAGGCTGCTGGAGCTGGGGCTGCCGCAACCGAAGCATCTTGGCTCAGCAGGGCAGCTTCGCTCATTGGAATCACCACGCCGCGATCGCCATCAATACACACCACATCTCCCGTTTTGAGCTGTCGGGTGGCATCGGCAACACCCACCACAGCCGGAATCCCCAACTCCCGCGCCACAATCGCCCCATGGCTGGTCATGCCGCCCTGCTCGGTAATAAAGCCTCTGGCCTGCTGCAACTCAGGCAACCATCGCGGCGACACACTCGAAGCAACCAAAATTTGCTCAATTGTGGTGCCTTTGGGCACATAGCCATTGACCACTAGCACCCGCCCAATCCGTCGTCCCGGAGCCGCCGCCAACCCAGTCAGCACACCCACCTGTGACGAAACCGTTGCAGAGGACAACGGCCGAGATGAACTAACATGCTCCGCTGAGGGTATGGGAGCTATGGAAAAAGCTGGCATGCGGGGCTGCGTGGCAGGATGGCGCTGGGTCACTTGAAGGATGGACATCAAGTTTGAACCGTCGCGGCCCGTGGAAAGGCACCACTCTAGTTCCACAGGTCTACCCAAATCATCGGCAATGCGGCGTGCGGTGTGCTCTAGGGTATGGATTTGATCGGCGCTGAGAATCGGGTGAGGGACATCAGACTCTCTATTGATGGACGGCTGAGAGGCCAATGCGGGAGCACAGAGCGGAGTGGACAGAGGAGGAACGAATTCAGAAGAGGTCGATTCAGAAAACGCCAATACAGGCAGGCCAGCATGAGTCATCTCAACTTCGCCTGTTGCTGCATCCACCCAGTAGTAATCTGGTGCGAGCAAGTCTGAGGCGGCCAAAGGAGGCAAAAAGCTGCCTGAGGCAACGAGCTTAGACTGCGGTGCCGCCCAAATTTCGGTATGGGTGGGATGGGTGTGAACTGCGCCCGATGCGATCGCCTCAGGAATAGGCTGAATCAGTACAGCGAGGCGAATGGTGTTGAGCGGAATCCGCGAGCGCTGCCAATAGAACAAACTCCGTGCCCGAAACAGCTCGGTCCAAATCTGCTGCACACCATGGGCGATCGCCTCCAATTCAGCATTGCATGTGTGTGCCGTAAGCAACCCCCGAATGCGCCCCGTCATCATCGGGGTGTGGGCAGCCTGGAGGGAAACAGAGGGACGCAGCATCAAGCTCGGCGTGTTCCAGGTGCTGGCAAGTTGACCTAGCTCTTGTAGCCATGTGCCATCGAGCGGAGTTGATCGAATCGCCTGCTGCAACTGCTGGGCGATCGCCTGCAACTGTCGAGCATTATTCACATCCACATAAAGCGACGAATCGGGCAAATCGGCAAACAGCGGCTGAGACCAATCGACCTGGCGCAGAAACTGTTGAAACACCGACGCAGACACCACCAATCCGGGCCATACGGCATAGCCTCGCCGTGCCAGCATCGCCAAATCGTAAGCGACATCTCCAACCAGCCCCCGGTCAGCGGAGTCAATTTGATCTAGCCAATAGAAGTGCTGCTCTTCATATGCCGCCATACCAGTGCCGTTCATGCACAACCGTTTTTCTCATCATCATACGCTGCTGACCAAATCCGAGCATTTCTCCAAAAGATTAAAGCTATTGGGTAATGTTCTAGACCTGTGGATGGGTGTGAAACACAACCAGCTATTGCTATCGTCTGTCGTCAATCGAGATCGCTCGCTGTCTCAGTCCATCTCTAAGCCCATCATCTCAGCCCATAATTTTGTGCCGAGAACAGTTTGGGAAAAAGGCCGATTCTTGCCTTTTTGGGGGCGATCGCCAACCTAGTAGTGCGATCGCTTGCTTGGAAACCCCCATCCCACCCGACCGAATGGACGGCAATCAAGATAAAATCAGAGATCCGGTTTACCAGCCCATCAATCCATCCAGATTTCCATCTCCCCTAGCCATGAAGCACACAATTTCAGTCTTAGTCGAGGATGAAGTGGGTGCATTAACCCGCATCACCGGGTTGTTTGCCCGCCGTGGATTCAACATCGAAAGCTTGGCTGTTGGCCCAGCCGAACAGTCCGGGGTCTCTCGCCTAACCATGGTTGTTCCCGGCGACGATCGCGCCATTGAGCAGCTCACCAAACAGCTCTACAAACTCATCAACGTCCTCAAAGTACAAGACTTAAGCGAAACACCTTGCGTAGAGCGAGAGCTCATGCTGATGAAAGTGAATGCCACCAGCGCCACCCGCTCCGAAATTATTGAACTCAGCCAAATCTTTCGGGCACGGGTTGTCGATGTAGGAGACGATTCGCTAACGCTGGAAGTGGTGGGCGATCCGGGCAAAATGGTGGCGATCGAGCAGTTGCTCAGCCGCTTTGGAATTCGCGAAATTGCCCGTACCGGAAAAATTTCGCTCGCGCGCGAGTCGGGAGTCAATACAGAATATCTCAAAGCGCAAGAGGCCAAAGTCTAGCCGATGACTAGGCCCCCATTTCTCACATTTACGGTGTAAACAGCACAAACGAATTGCGGACAAAACAGCGCCTCATGCTGAGCATGGGGCGCTGTTTTGTCCGCAATTCTTGAAAAGATGAGTGGGCTGACTTGCCGAACGAAGCAGATTCGTTATTCTAGGGTCAAAATCTGATTTCTCGATTGGCCTTCCGATTCTCTCGCGCTTCATCTCTCAAGGACGTTTTATGCTTAGTCAGATTGTGCGCCCTATGGTGCGAACTCAGCTTCGCCTTCTTGCCAACAGTCAGGCCACTCGCGCCACCCTCGTCAACACCATTGCCCAATGGCTTGGCTTTTTGGGTGTCGAGGCCCGAGTCACCCATTTAGATGCAGCCTCTAATCAAATTCAAGTTTCGCTAACCGTTGGCAAACCGGAGGCCTGCGATCCCCACGATTGGCAGCAAATTTTGAAAAATTTGCACCAGGGCAAGGCAGAAGTGCCTCCGGTGGGGGCGGGTATGGAGCTGAGCGCACAGCAACGCAGTAAGCTAGTGCGGCTGCTGGCCTATGTGATTCAGGTTGGGAATCCCCATGAGCCGATCAGTTGGGATGCGTTGCATCCGCAATTGATGCTGCTTGGGTTTGATGACGACACCCTGATGGGCATTCGCTCGGCGCTCAAGATTCCGCAAGATTTAGATATGTTGATGGAAGGGTTGGAGCCAGATCTGGCGGCGATCGCGCTTCCCAAGGCGGTAAGTATTGCGCTGCTCGATCGCCAGGTCAACCCCAGTGAAGACAAAGCTTTAGCCATTCTTTTAGATTCTATGAAGCTCTCCTAAATTCGCCTAAATCGCTGGGAACTTAACCCAAGAGAACGGCTTGAACCCTAGAACACAGCACCAGAACATGCCACAAACTCGTTAGGATGCCTTCGAAGCTGCGTTTTGATCGCCGTACCAGCGCACAGCCAAATCATTGAGTTGGTCTAGCACGCCAAACAGTTCGTGTCCGCGCTCGGTCAGCCCATAGGTGACTTGGGGTGGCACGGTGGGTTCGTAGTGGCGATACACAATGCCTTCATGCTCCAGCATCCGCAACCGCTCGGTCAGCATTTTGGTAGAAATTCCTTCAATGCGGCGCTTAAGGGCACCAAAGCGGGTAGGGCCTTGCGTAGACAAAACCCACAGCAAATACATCGTCCACGGCCCCGACAAAACATCCATGAGTTTGCCAACCGGGCAAGGTGATACATGCTTAGAGGACGCCATAGGTACCGAAACAGCAATCAAACGAAGTGGACATAGAGAGGCTGAGCGATCGCCTCAATGGCTTGATCTGCCTAGAGTTTTCCTTAGTTACTTTAAGGTGTCTACTTTACTTAAGTAAGTAGTTACTTTTAGTATCTGCTAGTACGCACATAAAGTCACGGTCAGCCGACGCCCAGTTGCAAAACGAAACATCTCAGGCAGGTGCAGTTGGTGTGCTGTACTCCATACCGGCAGGCATCGCCTGAGAATAAAGGTCTAAGTGATGCGGTGACCGTTGCAAGAATCCAATCAACTCCCTATTTCATCAAAGGAAAACCTATGGCGACTGTCGCAATTGTTTACTTTTCGGGCTCGGGGCATACCCATCTCATGGCCGAGGCGGTTGCCCATGGTGCAAGACAAGTGCCCGATACCGAGGTGAAGCTGCTTCGAATTACTGGCGAACATATCGTGAATGGCCGCTGGGAAAATACCGAAATTATGGAAGCGCTCAACCAGGCCGACGCCATTGTGTTTGGCACGCCAACCTATATGGGTGGTGTGGCAGGGCAGTTCAAGGCATTTTTAGATGCGGGCAGCTCGGCCTGGTTTGGCCAGCAGTGGAAGGATAAGATCGCTGGCGGCTTTACTCACTCTGGCTCGCTCAGTGGAGATAAGCAAGGAACCTTGATTTACTTATCGGTTTATGCAGCACAGCAGGCTATGGTGTGGATTGGCTTTGGCGACTTGCCCAGTAACTACCTTGGCAAAGACGATGGCCTGAACCGATTGGGATCTTATTTGGGGGTGATGGGGCAAGCCACTCCTACCATGGACGGATCACCCGCAGAACTGGATTCGGGCGATCGCCTGACGGCAGAACAATATGGCCAGCGCATTGCGGCCGCCACTCATCGTTGGAGCCATCAGCCAGTAGCCGTTTGAACCTTGGGCTGAGGGGTTGTTGCGATCGCCTCAGGCTGCGGTTTGAGGCGATCAACCGCGACCAAGAGCCGCTCAACACTGGCATTCGGTTCTAAAAACGAAAATAGGTGCCGAAACCGCATGCGCCCTGCCGAATCGATCAAAAACTGGGCTGGCAGCGGCGCTCCCAAAGCCTGCCCCACCTGATACAGCCGAAAGGTCCGACAGGTTGGATCGCTCAGCACCGGCATCTTCAGCCCTAAATCTTGAATCACCGTCTGAGTTTGAACGAGATCGGTGCTGGTGATCATCAGAACTTCGGTACCCCGTGCTACAAATTCCTCATACTGCTGATTGAGCGCCATGATGTGGGGATGGCACAGTGGGCAATACACCTTTTCGGTAAAGATGCGGGTAAAGCACAGCAAGATCGGTTGCTTGGGTCTGCTTTCCGGTTCCGGAATTGCAAGTTGTGATTCTGAGACGGCGGGTGTCTCTACAGTACCCAGCTCCTCAGCCGATTTGGTCGCAGGTTGCAGGCCGACAGCCTTACGGCCTGCGGGTTTGGAAATCGCCCGCTTGCCAACATAATCCAACAGGCGAACTTTTTCCTTGGTTGCTGCATTCAACAGCTCAAAGGGGGGTGCCAGCGTGCCCATGTTGAACTGGTTGGTTGGGGGCACCGGAAAGGCATTGTTCAGAAATCTGCGGTTGAGTAGGTTGCGATAATCCTGAAGCGACAGCATGAGACTCAAGTATACAAATCACATCAAAAGGCGTAGGCGCAATATCTACAAAAAGTAGACACTAAGCACTAGGGTACCCTGGATTTTTCGGCAGGACGATCGCACAGGGTTCGATTGAAGAGGATGCAGGCGATCGCCACTGAGCGAAGTGGAGTAAAAACTTGGAGTAAAAACTTGCGGAGAATGAAAGCGAATGATTCACACCATGGGACTTGGTGCAGCCTATCGGTCAATGCGCCATGGGCAAAGCTATTCAACCAAGTGATGCGATACGGCAAAGCGAACCAGTTCTGCCCGGTTGTTGGTGTCAGTCTTGCGTAATAGGCTGCTGACATATTTCTCGACCGTGCGCGGGCTTAAATGCAGGCGATCACCAATTTGAGCGTTTGATAAGCCATCGGAAAGTAACGTTAGCACCCCTTTTTCCCGAGCGGTCAGCTCTAGGGCAATCGCCACTGCTAAAGCACGGGCATCAATTTCGGCTTCATTGGCATAGGGCGAAATTCGCGTATTGACATCGGTAGGATGCGATCGCTGTCGCCACTCAGACTCAATCAACTGCGATCGCTCTAAAAGATTGCGAACAACAGCTCCCAATTCGCTCAGCTCAAAGGGTTTTGGCAAATACACATCGCCCCCAAGCTGATAGCCCCGAATTCGCTCCTCGGTATTGGTGCGAGCCGATAAAAAGATCACAGGCAACAAGCGAAATTCAGGCTGCCGACGAATTTGGCGAACCAAGTCAAATCCATCCATTTGAGGCATCATCACATCGGTAATGACCAAATGGGGCTTATGCTCATCCACCATACTCAGAGCTGCCTGCCCATTCTCTGCCATGAGTGCGATATAACCCGACAGCTCCAGATAATCGCCAATCGAGAGCCGTGTTCCCAAATCGTCATCCACTACAAGAATTGTCAGCGGCATGGACCAACGGCAAAAGACACTATATCGATATTAGACCAGGTCACCGATTCCTGAAGTGAGGTTAGCTTAAAGCTATGTAACGAACAAACTCAACTCCATTTACAGGACAGGGGAAAAACTGACACATAAGCCTCTGCAAGGATTGAATTTCGCACACAGAATAATGCCAAACGCTTGATAGGATAAAGCTAGACTAGCTTCAAGGTTATTCATAAATATTTCTAAATGTTTCTTTAAGATTCCCATCGCTGCCCTTGCTGGAGTAGCGATCGCAACTTCCCTGGTGTGTAGGAGCAATAACAGGCGTGCAACAAGCATCTACGGCAGCAAGTGCTATGCAACAGCGTGAACCCATTCGAGTCGGCGTGATCGGGGTTGGCAACATGGGTCAACATCATACCCGTGTGCTCAGCCTACTCAAAGATGTAGAACTGGTTGGCGTATCTGATGTCAACGTCGAGCGGGGCCTGGATACCGCTGGCAAATATCGAGTTCGATTTTTTGAAGACTATCACGAGCTGATTGAGCGAGTTGATGCCGTGTGTATAGCCGTGCCAACGCGCCTACACCATCCGGTTGGCATGGCCTGCCTACAAGCAGGAGTGCATGTGCTCATCGAAAAGCCCATTGCTGCCAGCATTGCCGAAGCCGAATCTCTGGTGAACGCTGCTGCCGAAACAAACTGTATCCTCCAAGTTGGGCACATCGAACGGTTCAACCCCGCCTTCCAAGAACTCAGCAAGGTCCTGAAGACCGAAGAGATTTTGGCGCTCGAAGCTCACCGCATGAGTCCCTATTCCATGCGCGCCAACGATGTGTCGGTCGTTCTGGATCTGATGATTCACGACATTGACCTACTGTTGGAATTGGCAGGCTCGCATGTGGTGCGTCTATCAGCCAGCGGTAGTCGCGCTTCGGATTCTGGCTACCTAGACTACGTCACAGCCACCCTAGGCTTTGCCAACGGCATCGTTGCCACCCTTACCGCTAGCAAGGTCACCCATCGCAAAATTCGGCGGATTTCGGCCCATTGCCGCAACTCCCTCACCGAAGCCGACTTCCTCAACAACGAAATTTTGATTCACCGTCAAACTACTGCAAACTGCCGTACAGACTACGGCCAAGTCCTGTATCGCCAGGATGGCCTCATCGAAAAGGTATATACCAGCAACATTGAGCCCTTGCATGCAGAGCTAGAGCACTTTGTCACCTGTGTGCGGGGTGGAAATCCGCCATCGGTTGGGGGTGAGCAGGCGCTTAAAGCATTACGCTTGGCTAGCTTAATTGAACAAATGGCCCTGGATGGCACCGTTTGGCAAGCTCAAGATGTAGAGTTGGTTCAAAACAACACATCTGCGGTCATGGTGTAGCGGTTGCCGGGGGGAGAGGCGGAAGCTCCAAGTTTCATCGGCACCCGCAAATCGAAAACCTATCGTTCTGGCTGAGTTTCCTTGCGCATCCTCATGCTGTCTTCCACGTTTCCCTATCCGCCGAGCTTGGGTGGAACGGAGATGCGGACGTTTCATTTGGCTCGGCATTTGGGGCAACACCATCCCGTGACGTTGGTGACTCAGGCAAGCCCTACCGTGAGTGCGGTTGACCAAGCGCAGTTGGGGAAAGTCGTTGCACAGCTCGTTGTGTTTCCCATGCCATTGGTTTCGTACCAGTCAGGTCGGGGGTGGCATAAGCTGCGGCGCTATGTCCATTCGGCCTGGCTCGGCACTCCGGTGAATGTGCTGCATCGCTTTCATCCCGATTTGGCCTCTTGGGTAGAGGCGCAGGTGCAGCAACAGGCATTTGATGTTGTGACCTGTGAACATGGTGTGAATGCGGTATATGTGCCACGCCGAGAAGACTGGCCCATTCCAGCGGTGCTGAATGCCCATAGCTTTGGCTCGGGATGGTTGCGCAATCAGTTGGCGATGGGGGCGTCGGAGCATCCATGGCGCGATCGCCTCACCCTTCCGATTGTGGAACGCTATGAGCGTCGGTTTGCCCGCCAGTTTGTCCATGCAGTAGTCACAACCGAAACCGATCGCCAGCAGGGATGTGCCCTGTGTTCTGAGTTACCCATATCGGTGGTGCCGAATGGAGTCGATCTGAGCCTGTTTCCCAGGCGATCGCACGATGTGGAGGAGCCGCGCCTTGTCTTTGTAGGGGCGATGGATGCCGATCACAATGTGGATGCGATGAGCTGGTTTGTGGCAGAGGTTTGGCCTGAGTTGCGATCGCGCTTTTCGCATCTAGAGCTAACCATTGTGGGGGATCGCCCGACTTCACGAATTCAAGCTCTGGCTCAGCAACCCGGCATTCGGGTGACAGGGCGCGTTCCCCTCATTGTGGATGAATTACATCATGCCATGGCCTGTATCTTGCCCTTAAGGACTGGATTTGGCATAAAAAACAAAACGCTGGAAGCCTTGGCCGCAGGCGTGCCCGTCATCGGCAGCGATCGCGCATTGGAGGGCTTGCCCGTTGATGGGCCACATCCGCTGGCCGCGCTGCGAGCCAACACACAACAGGATTATTTGCACGCGATCGCCATGGTGTTTAGCGATCGCTCATTAAGGCAGCAGCTTAGCCAGCAGGGTCGATCGCTCATTGAGCAGCAGTACACCTGGCAGCAGGCAGGGCAAGCCTATGAGCAAGTACTAGAGCACGCAATTCGAGCGTTTCACCAAGATTCATCAAAAATATAGACCGTTTTCGGCCATTGGCGATTAGGATTTGAGGGATAAGTGACCTTGGCATGGAAACTCAGGCAACGACAGCGCGATCGCTCTGCTCAAATCGCTAATTCGGCACAGATTGCTAATTTGGGCAACAGGACACAAATGTTCAGGGCACATTCGACCGCAGGGATTTTGGTGATGTAGAGCCATCGTGCGAGCGCACGATGACCAAACTCGAAGCCCAGTTGACCTGACTTGAATGCCTGCAGATACCAACTCCAAGCCAGGTTCGCATCCACCCTGCGGTCGAACGCACGTGACTGAGACGGGTTATGAACAAACCGGAGCATCCCTCCTCCTTTGAATCCTCCAATACAGCATCCGATCATGCAGCATCCGACCACCCCCCAAACCCCGGTCGGATCAAAGTGAATGTGTGGGTAGCTCCCAAATCACGCTGGCGCACTCCGCCCAAATCTGCACCCTTCAAAAAAGCTGCTACCCATTCCATCGCACAGCCTCCGGTCAACACCCAGCCCATCCAGCCGAGTGCCGAACCGATCTCCACTACCGAGCGATCGCCTACAACCCCACAGCCCGTTGCGTCCACCCCGCTGCCTACCACCGCCAAGTTCCACACTTCGCAGCCCAGCGCCGCCGCCGCATCCGACAATCGCCGCACTCATACCACCTCTACAGCCACCACCTCCAGCCCAGAGTCTCCCGTTCAAAATAGCCCCAAACGACCTTTTAGCCGCAAACGACCTCCCACACGCCGGACAGAGCATCCCCCATCTCAGGCAAAAAACCAGCCTCTACCTCGTCCATCTCAGACTTCATCCCCCCCGCGAAAACGTCGGTTGCCATCGGTGCGATCGCTCTCGCCGCTGTTGGTTCTCCTGCTGTGGTTGGGGGTGGGAAGTGCAGTAATCAGCTCTGGTTGGTATGCCTTTTGGCTGGTGATTAATCCGGGTTCGGTCCCTTGGTTGAGCTGGCTTTTTCCAGAATGGAGCCGCGAAGCCGCCCTGTATCAAGATCTGGCTCCCAAGCCCCTGGTACAACTGCAAGCCGAAGCACAGCGACAGGGGTTTGCGCTCGGCGATCCGCTGCCATTGGGATCCCAGGATCAGCCCAACCGCACCGTGCTGGTTCCGGTTTTGTCGAATGGGTCAAACTGCGTTTACGCGACGGGTTGTGGCCGGGTTGAAGAATTGCGGGTATACCACGCTGAAGAGGGCCGTCGAGGCGAGGTCTATCGCTTGGGCGATCGCCTGGGAGTTAAAGGGCCAGACGAGTCATTTATCATTTCTCCCTGGACCCATGCATCATCCGTTGCGCAAGGCTCCTCGCGTCAGTTGCCTTTGCACAAAGCGCAGCTGCTAGAGGGTCAAAAACTCGATGCTGGAGCCTGGTTTTTGCTGAGTGGAACCGAGCGTCGTGGCAATAACCAGTTGCTTTATGGACATATTGGCCGCTACGATCCCCATCGCCAAAAGCTAGAGCTGTTAATGCCTTGGGCTAGCACCACAGGCAAGTTGCCGCGCTGGCAAGCGGTGACGGATGAGCCCATGCCCGAATTAGTGATTGAGCAAACCGTGGGAATTGAACCTCGGTTTTTAGTCTATCAGGCAAAATTGCCCAAAACGGTGGCCGATCCAATCGAGCTGATGCCGATTTCCATGCAGGAAACGGTGCTGAAGCACAACTCTTACGAAAGTGCACTGGTGCTAGCCCGTGCTGGATTGTGGACTCCGGCATTGGAAGTGATCCAGCAGGCAAAATTACGCTTGGGCGATCGCTGGTCTCCTAGGGCTCAGAGCCAACTGGATGTGATCGCCATGCACGCCGCCTTTACCAAGGCACAGGCAGATCAAGACTGGGCCAGTGCAACGCAGCGAATTACGGCTCTCATTTACGATGGCCGATGGGAGGCAGCTTGGGCCATGCTCAGAACGGCGATCGCGCAGGGATCTGATATTTTGAACCTGCTGAAAAGCGATGAGAACCGCATTTGGCAGCGGGTGCAAGCCGCAGAGCGAGTCAGCCCTGGGCGGCTCGATGTACAACGCTGGGGCGGCATGATTGTCTATGCCCGCCAGGGACGAGCAGCCGCGATCGCCTGGTTGAACCGAGAAGGAGCAAAAGCGACTACAGGCCAATCTTCTGCCGTGCAAACCCTGATGCAAGAATTAGATAACACCCCGGTTGCCCTGGAACACCTCCCAACCTATGTCAGTCGTTTGTATGGGGTAGCGCGTCCCCTCACTCGCATTAACCCGAAGGAATGGCGAACTCCGACTGGGGCAGCGTTGCCCACTGCCAACTCAAACCAAGCCTGGTATCGAATTGAGTTGGACGGATTTTACAACGGACAACGGTGGGTGCAATCGCCCTTTGAAGCGGTCACAGCCAATGGCGCAACCGCTCGCTATGTGTGGACTTTGCTAGGTTTACAAACCAACACAGACCTGCAACTTGCTTTTTGGAACGCCCAAGAACAATTGCAATATTTGCGGGCACCGGTGCACGCCGTGCAGTGGCACAACGGAACCATTTCGCTGTTGGCTCTGGGCGATTTACAGCCGCCAGAGCATCAAAATAAACCCTTGTTGGCGATCGCACCCAATACCTTGAACCTGGTTGCAGGCAGCTCCATGACGCTGCAAGCCTTGTCGGATCAAGCCCCGGAACAAGCTTCGCTCATCATTTTCAGTTTGGTGCAGGAGTTTCGTCAGCAGGGCGAGGTAGACCTAACTCGTAGCCAACCCCACGAACTACTGGCCATGCTCGGCAATTGGACAGTCCAGTATCTTGATGTGACAGGGGATGTCACTCCCGAAGCAGTGATTTCTGGGACAATGCCCACTCTACAGTCATCAGAGCTAACGTTCGCCGCCACATCAACTGAGGCAGAACCAGCAGCGCTCCTATCATCCAAAACGTTTATCCTACAAACCAATGGAGATTTGTTGTATAGCGAGTTGGAAGATAAAACTCAGCGATTCCTGGCGATCGCAACACTCACAGAAGCCGCAGCCCCAACCCTATTAGTTGAACGGGCAAGCGAGTACCACATCCTGCAATGGCGCGATCGCAGCAAATCTTTCGAGTAATGATGGTACTAGGAACCGCTGGCTACAGCCACCTTCCCAGTCACACGCAGAGTGAGTCGTCCATTAAGCCCGAACTTTGAGCGTCAGCCTTCCGGGTGGACGCCGAGCCAGCCGCACCGTTGTTGGCAATACACCAACCAGCATCGCCAAAGCATCATCGGGGACCCGGTTCACGGTCTCTGCATCAAAGTAAATTTCAAATTGGTTTAGAATCATGCGGGCTCGTTCGCTAGGCTGCGATGCATCGGTAAATTGCTGCGCCAGCCGAATCCACTGTCGGCGAATCATATACGCCTCTTGGCGTTCTTCTGCGGTAGCAGGCCGCGAGAGAGACAGATCGCCAATCACAATCACCGCTTTGCAGTCTTCATCAAAGCACCCACCGACTGCGGCCCCTGGCCCAGCAAACTCGGCATGAAATTCTTTGCAGATAATTAGTCCGTTGCGACGCTTTTTATCTACAACAAGCAGATGTCCAGCGCGAATCGAACGAGCGATCGCCTCGGGACTTGATAAATCAGCCGGTTCTGCTGGGTCAACACCGCCACTCTGCACAGCTTGCATTGCCAAGGCCTGAGCTCCAAAACCGACCACCGTTTGGGCTGTTGAATACGCAACTCCACTCTCCCCAATTTCACTGAGACAATAACCGCTATTAGAAACGGTTAGGTGGTGCTGCTGGTTGTCGCTATCCATTCTAACGAACATGATTCAAAACCATAAGGCAAATTCCCACCAGAGCCTACGAATCAACACTGTTGACAGCCTTAAACCGGAGATGCAAGTTGATCGATACCGCGCTCAATCTATCACCTTAAATACAGACTTCCCAGAACTTGGTGAGAAAACGAAACTAAAAGAGCAAAACCAATCAAGTTAGCGCTCGGCTGAGTGAGATTCAGGAAATGAGCAGGCATCTGAATGGAGTGACTCAAATTCTTATCAAGCCCCCAAATCAGAAAGACAGTTGAGGAGGTGTACTTAATTCAATTATTTTCATTCTAGAGCAAGGGAACTGAGGGATTGCAATTCCTCGGGGGTGGTTTAGAGCATTGCAAAGAAGACAACTTCTTTTATGAAGAGATGGTGAAGCTATGCCGATTGAGGGTTGACAAGCGGCTTGTGCAGCAGTATCTGTCGAGGCTGCCCCAACAGTCCTGAGATGAAGTCAGGCTCAACTCGAACCGTCTCATAGCCCAATTTGGTATAGAGCGATCGCGCTGGTTCGTTATTTTCCAAAACATGCAGATACACATCGCGATAGCCCCATGACAGGGCAACCTGTTCGCTCGATCGCAACAGTCGTTCCGCCACGCCCTTGCGTCGGCCCGCCTGGGCAACTGCCAGGTTCGATACATAGGGATAGCGACGGCCAAAAGTTTGCCAGATAGGTGTTGTGGGCGATCGCAAGGTCATTTCGACAGTCCCTACTGGCTGGTCTACTCGCTGCATGCCATCGGTACTGGGTTCTGTAGCAGCGGCAGATGGAGAAGAATCCAACGTGGCCTCTGCCCGTTGCAAAGCAACCAAACACACATAGGTTGACGCCCGTTGATTAAGGCGCGATTTCAAATCTTCTCGAATCCCCAACCGCAGCAATGGATAGAGCCAACCGCCCAGCCCCGCCTGAGGATGAAAACTACTCGCCAGAATATCGGCGATCGCATCCACATCGCCAGGTCGCAGCGTACGAATCAAAGGATAGGGTTGGGAAAGAGTCGGATAGGAAAGCTCTGATTCTGAAGGCACAACTGGGCGGTAATGGCGAGCAACATGGATCTGCTCTGTCATTTTAGCTCTGCAGCTAGAGCCTTTTGGAGAAATCCTAGTTCAAGTCAATAGTCTGCGGAAATCGCGGGTCGCTCTCAGGAAACTGAGTCCAGCTAAATCTAAAATGGATGCATGCTCAAGCAAGGGTGCCAAAAACAGAGGTAGACGCGAAAATTTGCCGATTTTGCGGCAATTTACACCACATAGTTAAGCGAAGCCCTCTTAGAGTAGCATTCAAGCAGGGTACAAGGGTGCAGGTAGATTGCTCTATATCTCAAAGGGTTTATATGAGGTTAAAAACGGGGGTTTTACGGGACTGATGTCTCCGTCAGCATCCATCGATGGCCGAGCTAACCAGAATACGTAAGAGCCTATGGAATACACCCCTAAGTCATCAGCAAGTTGCTAATTTTGTGATTCCTCTCGTTACCATTCTCTCGATCTTGGGAATCTTATGAAGGGGTGTATTTGGTTGAGAATGGCGTGGTTTGCTGAGCGATCGCCCACTCGGTGAACCTTTCTTAGCCACTAAAACGCAGTAGAGTTTTACTGTACTCGCTCAAAGCGTTGAAGATGGCGGCTCAATTTCGAGATGTGTTTCCACCGAGGAAGCCAAGGTAAGCGATTAACGTGTCCCAAATCAGTAGAGTAGTAGTGACCCTTGACAGGAAAACAGAATGAACAGCATGCGGAAATACGGCTGAGGCTGTTGGTTCTATTGGAGTGCATAGCAGTTCATGGTGGTTTGAAGGGAACCTAGCGTTCAATCAACAATCCTGTCTACAAGGCTGGAGAGCGATGTATGGTGGTGCTACAGCAAGTGAAACCTAAAATTCTGGTCGTTGACGACGAGCCAGACAATCTAGATTTGCTTTATCGCACCTTTCATCGCGAATACAAGGTGCTGCGAGCAGAAAGTGGGCCTGAAGCCTTAGATCTTCTCTCTCAAGAGGGGGGAGATATTGCGGTAATTATTTCCGACCAGCGCATGCCGCTGATGAGCGGAACCGAATTTTTGAGCTTGACGGCCACTCAGTATCCCGACATTATTCGAATTATTTTGACGGGATATACCGATGTTGAGGATTTGGTAGAAGCTATCAACTCGGGAAAAGTCTTTAAATATGTAACCAAGCCGTGGGATGACGAAGAGCTAAAAGGTGTCGTAAGGCAGGCGGTTGATACCCACAACGTGCTGAAAACGCGAACCCAAGAGCTGCGGCGCACCCTCAGGCAAGAGTCATTGCTGAATGCGGTCACCAATACCATTCGCAGTGCGCTCAACTACAAGGAAATTTTGCAGACCATCGTAGAAACGATGGGCCATATGTTTGAGGTAGATTGCTGCATCATTCGCCCCATTCATCATGGGCGCTTGGAAGATGAGCTATTTACCTATCGAGCGAAGCAGCTGGCCGAGAATGGCGACATTGCCCACGATCCGTTACGGGCTGATGTGTTGATGCACACCGTATGGGATACCCAGGATGTGCTGGTTATTAATGATGTGCAGACGGATGAGCACATTCTGTCTAATGCGGCGGCTCAGTCTGCCTATGCGATCGCCGATATTCAATCAACGCTGGTGGTTCCGTTAGTTTGCCGCAAAGAGCTGGCGGCGGTATTGGCGCTGCACCAGTGCGGCAAACCTCGAATCTGGCAGGGAGATGAGGTTCAGCTGGTGATCATGGTGGCAGACCAAGCCGCACTAGCCCTGGCCCAAGCTCAGGCTTATGAGCAGGTGCGCGCGTTGGCCCGGCGAGAAGCACTGGTCAACACCATTACCACAGCAATTCGTTCTAGCTTAGATCCACAGGATATTTTTGCCGCGATTACTCAGCAGTTGGGACAAGCTCTGCATGTGGATGGGTGTGCCCTGTCGCTGTGGACCGATGACGATGAGGTGGTGCATTGTGTGGGGCTACACGATACGACGCCCCAAGCCGAGAGCGATCGCACCCTCACAACCTCTGAAGATAGTACTGGCCTCGAATCGTGGCAGGACTTGCTCGATCCAGGCGCACAGGCTTCGGTTTCGTCTTTGTTAGACGAGTGGCACCCCAGCCGATCTCTACCCCAGTCGCTAGTTCCGATTGACGGCAACCCCGTGCTGAAGCGGTTGATGGAAACTCAGGCACCCGTTGTCATTGACGATTTGCAGGCCAATCCCGACCTGAACGTAGTGGATTTGCCGTTGCGATCGCCTGCTCGTTCCCTACTCGTTGTACCGCTTTTGTCAGATGGCAAAATTATTGGCAGTATCTCGCTGCGACAGGTTTCGCAGCCCCGCCACTGGCAGCCAGAAGAAGTGGACCTAGCGCAAGCAGTGGCCGCCCAAGCCGCGATCGCCGTTCAGCAATCCCGCCTGTACCAAAAAACACGGCAGCAAGCAGAACAGTTGTTGGAGCTGGATCGCCAAAAGACCGAATTTTTCCAAAACGTCTCTCACGAATTCCGCACACCCCTCACCCTGACGATTGGCCCATTGGAATCGGCTGTGAACCAAAAACAGGGGCTCAGCTACGACCAATCGGTGATTGCACTGCGCAACTCGCGGCGATTGCTGCGGTTGGTGAACCAATTGCTAGACTTACAGCGGCTTGATGCAGGGCGGATGCAGCCTACGTTTCGGCCTTGCAAGCTGTCGGAGTTTGCGCTGCAAATTGTGGAGTCGTTTCGCGCCTATTGCGATCGCAAACAGATTGATCTGCGAACCTTTATTAGCGAGTGCCCGCCAGTTTACTTAGATGTTGAAAAGTTTGACAAGGTACTGTACAATCTGCTATCCAACGCGATGAAGTTTACGCCAGCAAACGGCAGCATTACGGTCACCGTGACTCCCGCTGGCGACCATTGCCAAATCAAAGTCCAAGACACCGGCATTGGTATTCGCAAAGATCAAATTCCCCATTTGTTTGAGCGTTTTCGCCAGGCTGATGGTTCCACCAGCCGCCACTACGAGGGCAGCGGCTTAGGCTTGGCATTGGTCAAGGAATTGGTTGAGTTGCATGGGGGCAAGGTTTCTGTTGAGTCTGAGTATGGTCAGGGCACAACCTTTATCATTTGGCTGCAAACTGGAATTGCTCACTTGCCACCCGACCAGGTTATCGAAGTTCCGACCGAGCTAGAGCACACGCGGGCCAATGTTGAGCTAGCCGATGTAGAAGCCGGTACCGATCAACCTCTGGCAAGCGCCAATGCAATGGAGGCAGTTATTCCCCCAGCACTGGCTGCCGATGCGATCGCCGCAGAGAGTGCCGAAAACCAGCCAACTTACACCGTGTTAGTCGTGGATGACAACACCGACATGCGAGCCTACATTGCTGGAATTTTGCAGCAGGCTGGGCATCAAGTGTTGACAGCCCGTAATGGAGCCGAAGGGTTTCAACTAACGCAAACAAACCGTCCCCATCTCATCATCACAGACTTGATGATGCCCATGGTGTCGGGCCTAGAAATGATCCGGATGATTCGCAATCAGCCCGATCTGAAAGGCACACCGATTGTGCTCGTTACGGCTAAGGCCGACGAGGAAACCCGCATTGAAGGGGTAGAGCAAGGAGCAGATGGCTACCTATCCAAACCGTTCAACGCAAGGGAACTGTTAGCTGAGGTGCGAAATCTGTTGGCATTGAAGGACAGTGAACGTCGCATTACTCAGCTCAATAATTATCTGACCGAGTCGGTGCTAGGCCGATTTTTACCACCGCAACTGGTCGAAAAAGCAGCTCAGGGCGAACTCGCCTTGGATCTGCGCCCCGAACCGCGCATGATTACGATCTTGTTCAGCGATATTATTGGCTTCACTCAACTATCCAATACGCTGCGATCGCGCCGCGTTGCTGAACTGCTCAACGAATATCTCACCGAAATGACCCATGCCATTTTTGAACATGGGGGAACGGTTGATAAGTTCATGGGAGATGCAATTCTTGCAATCTTTGGTGCGCCTGAGGAAATTAGCCCAAATGAGCAGGTGAGGCGGGCGATCGCTGCTGCCCGTAGAATGTATCGCACCCTCAGCGAACTCAATCGCCGCTGGATTGAGCGCGGCATCATTACCGAAGAAAATCGAGTTCAGTTCCGCTGCGGTATTCACCAGGGCACCGCTGTTGTGGGCATGTTTGGCGGAGCAGAGCGAGCAGACTACACAGCCATTGGCCCTAGTGTCAACATTGCTGCACGCATTCAAGAAGTTGCCGAAGCAAATTCTATTCTTGTATCTGCTGCCGTTGCCGACTATCTTGACCAAGATACCATCACAAAATTCAGCCCATTAGAGCTACGAGGCGTCGATGAAACTGTGCTGACTTTCCAAATTCACCCCGATTAAGCAAGCACACTTTACGGGCTACTCACTCAGCATATGAGCCATATTGGCAGGCTGCATGGTTTTCAGTCGATCGTGCAGCTAATTTAATTAGGGATGGCGATCGCCCTGTTCTTTTCACGCCAGTTTGGGTTCAGGGTTTTTCCAAGAATTCGCACCACATAATCTTTAGAAACGCCTACTTACGGCACGCTGCGCACGCGCCACGCAACGATTCATGGTTCAAAACGCCATTCATGCAGGAATCCTCATATTTCACGAAAAGTTACGTGCAATGTTTAGCAGAGTCAGCACCTATTTTTAACATCAGTTTTAGTTAAGAGCTGTTCTGAAGTTTGCGCGACGCGCACGCAAAAATGGACGCTTCAGCTTATCCAAAACTCACGTTATTCTTAGGGACAAAAAAGAGACTGAATAGGAGATTTCCAACCTCAACGCCAAAGGGGCCATCTTGAGGCCCCTTTCATCTTGCAAAACTACATTTAAAGAAAGCAAACAAGGGGGGGGTTACGCAGTTATACCCCTACCATACTTAGCCTTGGCGCGTGCTTCGTTGCCTTTGGAGCTTGAGCATTTGCAAGCACAACTGCTTCTAAATCTGGCATTTCTTGCCAGCAGTGTGGGCAAAACCAGTAAATGTGATTGTAGCGAGCATGACGCAATAACGTTTCAGAGCAGCAAGGACAAGTATGCATAGCACCAACACAATTACTAAAGGGTAATCAAAACAATCGGAGGCAAATAGTCCTCACACATCAATAGAACACGACTTAGTACGAGACCTTAAACTTCAACTGATTAACCCAGCTTCATCACACATGCTGGAGTTAATTTATGAAGCGAAGAATCAGCTATTTAGTGAACGTTTTAAGACTGAATTCTGTGGGGCAGATACTCCTGCCGACAATTACTATTGAACAACCGTTGACATCAAAACACAAGATAACTAAAGAAATCGTAATGCGTTAGCAACAATCTTAAACATACCTTTTTCAACCCTTGGATGAGCGTGATTTATTGATGTTTTTTATACCGTTTCTTCAAGACTTTGATATACCTTTTGAAGGAGATTATAAGCTTGCTCTTGATGAACTCCCTTGATTAAGTTTTAAGCACTAATTTTGATAAATCATTTGACCACAAATAGACATTTAACTTTTTCCAAACCCAAAACTACCGATAAATACCATCCATGCGGTTTATAAAATCCTGTTTCACTTCATCTAAATCAACAGAAATGAAAGCGAACCGCTCAGCAAGATGCTATAAAACTTGACGTCCCAAAGGCAGACGCACCATGATGAATCACCAGATTTTAGCAGGCGAGAACGATTCTTGTAACGCACGAAGTCTCTATATCGGGCGAACTGGCGATCGCCCAAAGAACCGCTTGCCGTCCAATACCAGACCTGCCACCACAAAATTTGGGTTTAGTCCCTCAGGGCTGCTATACAGAAATCCGTACATTTAGATATAAGAAGATATCTTGCCAAAATTTTGGTGTGGAATGCGTCTCTAAACAGCCTGAGTAAGCACTAATTGGAATCATATTTGCAGATAATATCAATTGCTTTTGTATCAAAAGGTGATTCATTAGGAAAATAAAAATTGCTTGCAGAGCAGATCATATATTTGGGAAATCTTTGTACGAGAAGAATGGTTGAGCCTGGTAAAGAGCTGACAGCTTTTTTTGTTAGATTTGTAACAGTTTTGGCTCATTTAATTGTGCTCTGTGTTACACGGTGTCACATCAATCGAAAGAATGATTTTACAGCTGGCGATCGCGCCAAGATAGAGCTTGCGTCATCGACGTTCAATCATCTATTTAATTATCTCAGTGCAAGATATTTTACGGTTTAGTAAAGATGGAGATAAAGCCGAGCTTGCTTATATCTAAAGAGGAATTGATAAAAGGCTGAAATTAGTTAGCTTTAAGCCGAAATTTGCTCGAAGCTTCACAGCATCCCGTTTAGTTTCTGGCAAGGCAAGCTACTGGCAAAAGCACTTGATGTTGCACATAAACCGTGTATGGCCAACTGTGCCGTTGATGCCTAAGCAAGTTGACCCTATATAAAACGTTGTGTTTGGCAATCTGTCCACAGTCTAGCTATCGACACACCACAGCTTTTGGGTTGCACAGTGAACCCCAGCTAGCTGATGCGTCCTAGCACTTCGGGCAGCAGCTCGGCTGGCAAATGCGACAGCGCCCGGTTTTGGCCATCAATGCCTCCACGTTCGTAGCATTTGCGAACCATCTGGATCACGTGGCTCATCGCTGCTTGGCGGAGTTTGGGATTGTGAGACCAACCTTGAAGGGCTTGTAAATGGTGGCCGAGAGCTGCTTCGCGATGTACGGTACGCTCCTCGGAGGAAAGGTTGAGCTGTTCATCTTCGGCAATGCGCTGATGGGCAAGGGCAAGATTGGTGTGAGTTGCAGATGGATCGAAGCTGAAGGTGGTGGCTGGCGACTGCGCTAACACGTCTTGAACGGTATTGAGAGAGGCGGTGTAGGCGTCGATCACTTGGGTAAGATATTCAAACCGCAACTCTGCATCGTATTGCTCAGCATTGAGTAAATGCCAAAAGGCTGTGCCCAGGTTGTTTTGAGTGGCGGCATAGGCCAGCGGAACCTGCTCGCGGGTGCGATACCGCAGGGCAATTCGATAGGCGCTGATGGCCATGGTGAGCATGGATTGGGGCGTATCGTACTGAGCCAAGTTCCAATAGGCCGTGCCCAAGTTGTTTTGAATCATGCCGTAGTGGAGGATATCGGCTTCGGGGGTGGAATAGTAGAGCGCTTCGGTATAAGCGGCGATCGCCTGTCTGATGTAGGTTTCAGGCTGCTGATGCTGGGCCAAATTCCACAAGGTGGTGCCCAAATTATTTTGGGTCGAAGCATAGCCTGCCGGGTCTGTTTGGGGTTGTTGATGGGCGAGTGCTTGTTGGTATGCCGCAGCGGAGTGCTGTAAGTTGACAATTGGTTCTTGATGCCGTGCGAGATCTGCATACGCACTGCCCAAGTTGTTGTACACCATGGCACAGTGCGCAGACTGGGTTTGTGGATTCAGCCGTTTCAAGGCCGAGCGATAGGAGCGAATGCTGTGGTTGAGCTGGGCGATCGCCTCTTCGCTTGTGTCCGCACTGCGCGATCGCATCCAAGACAAATTGCCCAAATCGTTGAGAATATCCACCCACAAAGGCGAGGTTTCGGCTAGCCAAACAAGAGCTTGTTCGTAAGCTTCGATCGCAAGGGTAACCGTGTGTGGAGCAGTGTTACCTTGCTCAATGCGATCGCGGTATAAATCGCCCAACGAACGATATGCCGCAGCCAGTTCGGCAGGCTTTGAGGATTGCCGATGCAGTTGCTCGATATGCTCGGCCTGCCGCATGGCTGGGTAATCATCAGCTGGAATGTTCAGAGCAAAGCGAGGAGGCTGAGCCAAGACTACAGCCGGGGTTTGAATTAGTAGTGATGCAGGGCGTTGGGCAGGCTGTGGGTGTTGGGATTTGGGAACTGCCAGTGAAGCAGCGATCGCGGTTCCGGTCGGTTGGATAATACCCGTAGGCTGAATCACGGTCGTGGCGATCGCGGCTTGAGCAGTCTCACGCGGCAACGGAGAACTGATGGTCAACTGGGTGACAGTTAAAACATGAGCTTGAGAGGCGATCGCCCGCTCTTGATGGTTTTGATGGTTTTGATGATTGACCGTTTTTTTAGCAGGGTCAGCTTTTTTAGGCAGGTCGGCGAGTTGCGCGTCGGTAGCTCGTTCGGTACGGGTGCCAACCTCGACAGGGCTTGATTGAACCTGTTGAGCGTGGGTCAATGCCGAATCGTCGGACAGTGCTTTAGGCTCTCCCACAAACTCAAACACCGCAGTACGGCAACGCCAAAATTCCTGCGCCGATTGCTGCACCATACGAAACCAAGGCTGCGGCATCCACACCAACAGCGTGGAGTCGAGCATGGGCAAACTACGCTCAATGCTTTGCAAATTGGTGAGAAAAACGCGTTGAATGGCGGCGGGTTGGCGAGTTAAGCGCTCAATGCCAACAAACTGAAAGGCAGGCATGGGCAGCCGTCGTTTGCCAACGAGCGGTGGTGGATGCTGGCTAAGCCACTGGGCCATTTGCCCTACCGGATTGGGGTTGCGAACATCGAGCGACACCGTCACGAGTCGCGGATATTCTCGCCGCATGCCGTCGCCCGTGCGATCGCGCAATGAGTCTAGTGAAGAACCACCCGTGAAGGCTGCCGTATGCAACAGATCGACCTCCAATTGCCGAGCAAGGCGATCGCGCATCGGTAAGTCATCGCATACGGCAACAAAGATCTGCCGACGAAGGCTTAAACTAAGGGCCACTTTTAACCGCAAATACATTTGCTGGTTATGCCCCAAAATTTTACGAGAATAAATATCTGCCACAGAGGAACTAGAGACGATGTCAGGAGGTGATTTTGAACAGTTGCAAGATATACACCTCTTCAGACGCTCTGAACTTCCTTCAGGACAAGATGTAGCGAATCAAGGAGTTCTGAAACCCCAAATCTGTTGAGAACATCAAGCCACGACAAACTAACAAAAAACCGAATCGCTTGCCCCCAAAGGTGCAAACCATTCGGTTTGGAACTGACACAAACGGTCTCCAATGCCCAAAAGCGCATCATTTCAGAATCGGCAAACCGTTAGAAGAATGAGGGTAATTGCGCCTGCACTCCTCAAAATAGACCTCTTGCGTGAATTGTTGGGTGGCAGTGCCACCCAACAATTCACGCCATCAAACATGCATTTATGCAAGAAGTCCAATCAACGGTCATCGATGCAAAAGCATTGGAGGGGTAAATTGACAGAAGAACCGCACCTAAGCAGCTTCCTCTTCCATAGCTTGAATGGCAAGCAGTAGTTCCTCTTCTTGGGCTTCAAACTCATCTTCGGGCACGTCGCCCATATCAAATGCGAGCTGTAGGGCCAACAGTTGCTTTTTCAAGTTTTCTTTCACGTCTAGTTGAGGCTCGGCTTGCTCCAAAATCTTTTCGGCAATCCACGATAAGCCATTAACCGGGGCAATAATTGGAGCCATAAGCAGATCGAGAAACATAGCGTTGTGCCTTTGGATGAACGAATCTTGAACAGAGTCAGGAGCGAAACAGAATCAGGCGTGAACGGTTGCCCTAGGGCTAAACTGGTCATGCAGTTAGGGTTCCCAGGGCAGGTCATTAATGGAGGGTAAAACGGCGAATGCTAGCTTGCATGGACGACAACCCCTAGTTCAACCGAGCAAAGTTGAACGGTGCCGTGAAGTTGTTGTAGCGAATTTTGAGGCGACCCTCGAATTGCGCATCGAGGGCTTCGACCTGCCGGCCAAAGGTGGCTTCTTCATTCCAGGGAATGAGATAAGCCGCGTTGTAGATCATGGCTGGGGTCATGGAGTCGTTTTCGATCACGTCCGTGGCTAACGGGTTTAGCGTTGCCCGAAATTCTTGAATGATCTGCTGTTTGCGGTCTTCGAGCGATCGCTCAATGGCCTGACCAATTTTCACAACTTCATCCATACTCAGGGCTTTGCCCTCTAGGCGATCGCGCTCGGTGCGTAGCGCCTCATGTTGCTGCATCAGCAGTTCCAACTCTTGATCCTGCTCCCAAAATAGCTTCACGCTCACCTCGCGATGCCCCTCTAGCTTGTGAAACAGCGATTGCAGAGCCTCACCTTGGGGATGGGTAAGCTGCGCCTGCACCGATGACCAATCGTCTACAATCAGTCCAAACTGAAGGGGCAACAGAGTACGATAGCCATGCTCCATCGCGCCCTCAAGCACCCGCTCATGGCCTAGCAAATTTTTGCGGCTAGAGAGATATTTTTTTTGCTTGGCTTCGGAGTAAAGGAAGACAAACCCGTCCAAGTCTTGAGTATGGACAGGTTGATTATCCAGTCCTTCCAAATCGAGTTGTTGCGGGCCTGGATGTGGAAAGATGCCGTAGAGATAGAGTCCGTTTGTCATACCAGCGTATTTTAAGGGGGGATGGAGATACAGTTAGAATTCCCATCTCCCCCGGCAAGATCGCAACAACACAGGTTGGAGCGGATCTAAACAGGTGAAACACAACCCACCAGTTCACACAAACGAGGTCGCAAAGCGGGCGGGCGACAGTTGAGCCAGCAACCCGTCGGGCTGACCTGTAAGCTGATGGGCAAAACGGCGGGCAGCGGGCGGCAACAGCGCAAACGGATTGCTAAAGCCAGAAAAGACGTGCAGTCCGCTTGTAAACGGAATCGCCCCAACAAGAGGAAGGCGATCGCCACTAAATGCAACCAAGCAGCTAAACCATTGCCCCGGCACATGGGTCAATTGGGGCAACAAGGTGCCCACAGCACTTCGCATTGCAGCCTCGCTAGCCGATGCATCCACCATGGCATAGGGGTTGGTGAGCGTACGGCTAATTTGGCCAATGCGGATTTGGCCGTTACAAAACTGAATGGCCCCCTCATCCAAAATCGGAGGAAACACTTCATTTCCTGGTTCATCCCACAAAGCATCAACGCTGGGTTGGCCAGCCTTGTCCTCCATGGCAAATCGCTTGAGTTCGGCGGGCATGATCAGCGCTGACAGCGTAAAGTCGAGCGGCGGTGTTTCAATCAGCTCGGCCTGGGTGTAATACACCGGCACGGTAAAACCAAAGGTTTTGAGCAGGGTTCGGCTAAGCCCTCCGGCACAAATGACCACGTTGGCTGCGTTGTACGTGTGGCCTGACGCGATGACCCCCTGAATGGTGTTGCCTGAGCGCACCAGCGCTTCCATGGTGCCGGTTTGATACTGACCACCGTGCCGCTGCATGGCGTGGCGATAGGCCAAGGCGGTGAGTTCGGGGTTGACATGCCCATGTTTAGCGTGCAAAGCAGAGGCAATCGCATCGGCATTCAACAACGGTTCTAGCTCTAGCGCATCGCTGGTGCTAATGAGTTTGGGGGGTTCTGAGCACGTACTGTAGTTGGCGGCGATCGCATGTTGGTCTCGATCGGGGGCGATCGTCAGCAGCAGATCGAGTTCGCGGTACTCCACATTGTGGCCGAGTTCTTCCGCCAATGTGGGATATAAAGCTCTGGCTTCACGGCAAAGTGTTTGGGTCAGCTCGGTCGTGCCCGACCAGTAGGCAATGCCGCCATAGCTGTAGCGGGTTGCGTTTTGCAATGCTGCGTCTTGGTCGAGCAGCAAAACCGAATAGCCCGCTTTTGCAAGTTCGTAGCCCAGTGCCGAACCGGCCAATCCTGCCCCAACCAAAATCCAATCGTACGCTGTCATCCGCTTCTCCCTGATACCATCTCACCCACTGCCTATCGCTTACCACAAGCGACGACCCTTGCCCTCTGCACTCTAGCTGCTCCATCCCTTGCGTTTCATGTTTGCTCGTACCTTTGTGCTTCAGGGGGTTGTACAGCTTTAGCTCCATCCTGATTCAGGCACTAGGCGTTCAAGATTCGACCGTTAGTATAAAGAGCGATCGCCAATCGAAATCGTTGTGAGCACTACAGACACGTGAACATGATAAAGAACAGTCAGGCTAAAGACTGGATGAATCCATTAGCGAAACCAATCCAGTATCCAATTCCACACCCCCAGGACTTGCTGCCATACCTCGCCAGGGGCAACCCCCAACAAAAGCTGTAGGGCCAATACAATGACGGCAATGGTAATCGCCAACCCTAGCGTTGCCCGAACAACGCGCACCAGCCAGAAAAACACCAAAACGGTAATGATAATAGCTGCAATAAGTAAGACTGGATTCATTGTAGGTGGCTTGGGAAATAGGTCGCTGGGTTCCTAACAAGCTTAGGAAAGAGCAATTTGATTTTATATGAGTTTGCTCGTTGCGATCGCACCAGTTGCAGAGAATTCTCCATCTGCCCATACCAATGGATTCACCATTCTGTCTGTATTTTGCCTATTCTGCATTCTGCCCATGTGCGGCCTATGGATGAGACTTCCTGCATGAATCATTGAGCGACGATTATGCCCCAAAAGCCCCTTTTGTAGGATTTTATTGAATCGGTGAAAAGACAGATCAATTCACAAACAGTCAGCACATTCGTATCAACGACAGTGACTTACGAGTAGAACAGCACATGACTCAAACGATGAAACGGCTGTATGCCACTCAGTACGAAAAGCCATTCGTTTCATTGTGTAAGGCGGCGTTCTCAGCGATGGTTTATCTCCATCCTGAAATCAATTCACCAGGATGACTTGCAAAGTGCATTAAAATCCCGAAAAGCCCGCTTCCCCAGACAATTCCGAATCTTGCTTAAAAATTGAGCGCGCGATCGCCCATGGATAGTGAGAGGAGGTCAGCGAACTAAGCACGATAGGCAGCAATACTTTGCACCTGTAGCTCAAAGCGGCCGGGAGTGAAATGAGGATTGAGTGCTTTGTCAAACTCAAACTTGCTCAGCATAAGCTGCAAGGCCGTCATACAGTTGAGATGTAATGAGGCGTTGTCAACGGTTTTGGCGCGAAAAACGGCCACAAAATCGCTAAATGGCATTTGTAAGGTAATCCACTCGCCGGGTGTGGTGTCAAAAGAGTAGCAATGCGCCACACCATCCCACTGAGCTTCGGTGCGAAGAAAGAACTTGTAGCGCTGGCCGTCGCCTTTCACGTTGAGTTCGATACCGTCGAAGCCCGATAGATCGAGCGGTGGGTCAAAGTTGCGCGATCGCACCGACGCAAAGCCTCCATTGTTTGCCGTGGAAACGTATCCGCTAAACACTCCAACGCCGCTTTCAATGCGCACTCCGCTTTCGCTCACTCCGCCCATCACCACATCATCGAGCGGCCCCCATACGTCGGCCAAGTTTAAGTCGGGTTGCGAAAAGTCGAGAATGACACGGCGATTAGCAGTTTCCATCGTTTGCGGCGAAGATTGATGGGTTAAATCAACAGTTGGGTTTGGGCGGCTTCCCATCATGGCTTGAAACCAGGATTGATCACTCAGCCAGGGCACCGCTCCAAAATAAGACAAGGTTTTCACAAACCGTCCAAAATCCCACCAGTTTTTGCTTGTTTGACTCATCGCTATGCCCGGTAAAGCGTGAAGGAAATTTCGGTAAGCTGCGGTTTTTGAGCTGGCGTTTCAAGTCGGCAACTTACGTAGGCATCGTCACTGTTTCTAGCATAGCGAGCTTAGCAGGCGATCGCGTATCTCGTTAGGTTAATCTTGGGCTAAAGCAATTCACGGTTACGCAGTACGAGCAATGAATTATTTGGCGCATGCATTTTTAGCTCAGAGTGATCCAGAACTGGTGATTGGTGGATTTTTGGGAGATTTTGTCAAAGGGGCGATCGCACAGCTCTATACCCCAACGATTCGCCAGGGAATTGAGCTGCATCGCCATATCGATAGCTACACTGATCAACACGAATTGGTGAGAGCCAGCAAACAGCTCTTTAGCGCACAGCGGCGACGGTTTGCGGGCATTATGCTGGATGTGTTTTATGACCATCTGTTAGCCAAACATTGGAACCAGTATTCAACCATTCCGCTCAGACAATTTGCCCAACAGGTCTACCACATCTTGCAAAAGCATGAAACAATCCTGCCCGATCGCCTACAGCGAATGCTGCCCTACATGGTTGAACAAGATTGGCTCAGTTCTTATCAACAACTAGACTCTATCGGCAAAACGCTGAATCGAATTTCTCAACGGTTGAAATGCCGAAATACCCTTGTGAATTCGCTAGAAGAATTAGAGCAGCATTATTTAGAGTTAGAACAGCATTTCTTGATGTTTTTTCCAGAATTAATGACATTTACTGAAACTCATCCATCCCGCCAAGTATGCCAGCTCGATTGACTGCTGGCGTCATTTCTTCTAGCGTCATCTAACATGCCATTTCAAGATTCCATGCTTAAGGTTGAATCCTGAAACGTTGAATATCTAGTTCAATATCAACGGAGCGATCGCCGTACTGCCCCACTCACCGTATCCACCGCCAAAGTCAGCAGAACAAAACCACCCAGCGAAACCACCAAACCTTGATAATTGAAACTGCTGAGCTGTTCTGTCAGCAAGCGACCCAGCCCGCCCGCGCCCACCAGTCCCACAATCACCGTTTCGCGCATACAGACCTCCCATCGATACAGGATGTAGGCGAGAAAGCGCGTCAGGGTTAGCGGCAGCACACCGTACAAAAAAACGGGAACCGCAGGAGCCCCTTGGGCTTTGAGTGCCAGCAGCGGTCGCTGGTCTAGATTTTCGGTGACTTCGGCCATGAGTCGCCCTAAGATGCCGAGGTTGTGCAATCCCAGGGCGATCGCCCCCGGCAAAATGCCAGGAAACAGCACAAACAGCGTCACCAACGCCCAAATGGGAGCGGGAATCGCCCGACACACCAGCAGCACCAACCGTGTTGCCACAAGTCCGCCCCAGGCGATCGCCCGTTGTCCTGCCGAGTTGCGACTGCCGCCAAACAGCCCGCCCGGCAAAAAAAAGTTGTGGGCTGCGGGAAAGGACAACACCACACCGCCAATACCTGCCAGGGCGATCGCCACAATGGACATGGCCAACGTTTGCAGCGATAGGCGCACCAGTTGAGTGGCCTCCGCTAGCGTGATGTGAAGGGGGGTTGCGGCCTGCACAATATCTGCAAGCAGCGCTCCCGTGCGGGGCGACCAGAGCTTGCTAAAGTCTGCCCCAACGGTCCAAAAGCTGATGGGAATGAGTAGGGCTACACCACCCAGGGCGATCGCCGGCAAATGTTGCCATAGTTGATGCCTCAGCAGTAGAGATGCCTGTGCTGGATGCAGTGCGGACGGTGGTGCTGGGAGGGGAGTGTGCGCCGTGGAGCTGGAAATGCTGGGCTGGGGCGATCGCCGGGTTCTTCGCTTTAGGTTTAAGTCCAGTCGGCTGGGCGACCCCAACCGCCGTCGCAGTACAGCACTGGCGACATCAACAGAACCATTCAGCGAAAACAGCGCATAGAATAGCGTCCACAGTTGTTCATAACGCAGCGATTGCAAGCTGAGCAGAATTTCGTAGCCCAGCCCGCCCGCGCCAATAATGCCCAGCACCGCCGCCGACCGAATCGAGCATTCAAATCGGTAGAAAGTGTAAGACAACAAATCTAAAAACGCCTGGGGCAGCAGCGTGTAGAGAAACGCTGGCCCAGGAGCCACGCCGCTATTTACCAGGGCTTGAAGCGATTGACGTGGCGTTTCGTCCAGCAACTCGGAGAATACTTTGGCCACGATCGCCCCATAGGGAATGGCAATCCCCAAGATCGCCACCAGCGGATCTAGCCCAAATATGTTGACGAAAAACAGTCCCCAAATCAGTTCGTGAATGGCACGAGGAACGGCCAAAAGCCCGCGCAGCAGGTTCCAAATGGGGCGTGGCTGCCGAGAAAACACCGCCTGCCACCACACCTCCGACATTAGCACTCCACCCACCAGGCCAAAAGCCACGCTGAGGGTGGTGCCACACACGGCATAAACCAGCGTTGTTAGCGTTGCCTGCACCGTGAGCTGAGCAAACTCAAGGCTTAGGTCGGGGTGTAGGCTGGCCCGCACAAAGCTCCAGAGCTGCGGTAACCCGCCGGGGTTAACAATCGTGCCGATGGGATTTCCCAAAAACACGCCTGTGGGAATGAGCGAAAGGGCGATCGCCACCAGCGCTACGAGCATCCAACGGGTTGCGGGAGTCCAGAAGGGCGGTTTGGCTGGAGCCGTTGGCATGGGAGATAAGGGGGCGTTGGCCATGCTCACTCCCCTGGCAAGTCCGTTAGGGCATAGAGCCGCGCCAGCATGTCATCGGAAATGTGCTGAGTCGGGGCATCAAACACGATGTGCCCCTGTCGTAATCCAATCATGCGATCGCAATAACTTCGCGCCAGTTCTACCGAATGCAGGCTCACCACCAAAGTTTTGCCATCCTCTATTACCAAATTTCGCAGCAGATCCATCACTTCGCGGCTGCGCTCAGGGTCCAGGCTCGAAACAGGCTCATCCGCCAAAATAATTTGCGGATTTTGCACTAATACGCGGGCGATCGCCACCCGTTGCTGCTGCCCTCCCGAAAGCGAGTCCGTACGGGCATACAGCTTTTCGGGAATTCCCACCCGGTTAAGAGCGGCGATCGCCGCTTCCCGCTCTAGTGGATAAGCCAGCGACAGCGCCGCCTTCCACCAGGGCCACCGTCCTAAATGCCCTGCATTGACGTTGTGCACCACCCGCAACGGATCAACCAAGTGAAACTGTTGGTAGATCGTGCCAACTTGTCGCTGAATGCGCCGCCGCTGCCGTTCCGATAACCGACCCAAATTTGCTCCCAGCACCCACACATCACCCTGGGTTGGCACCAGGGTGCCATTCAGCAATGCCAGCAAGGTGCTTTTGCCAGCCCCGCTCGAACCCACCAGAGCCACCCGTTCACCCGCATACAGTTGCAGCGACATATGACTCAGCGCAGTAAATGGCCCAAAGCGCTGAGTCACCTGCCGCAGTTCCACAAGGGGCACCGCCGCAGATTCGTTACTGAATTTTGCCAATCTGCCGTCCGACTGCTTCAATTTGCGAATAGTTGGAATTTTCCGTTTCGATAAATTTGCTGGCTCCAAACAAATCCAAAATTTCCTGATGCTCTGGCACACTGGGGTCTAGCTTCAGCAATGCAGCCTGCACCTTATCGGCGAAGCCTTCGCCATAGCGCTCATCCACCTGCGGATTGACCACCCAGTGATAGTCGTAGTAGGCGGGAGTGCGCCAAACAACGCGAACCTTATTCAAATCCACTTCGCCCGCTTCACTGCGCTTTTGCCACACTTGCTCGTTCAGCACGCCAACTTCGTAGGTTCCAGCTTCAACGAGTTTGATAGTGGCGTCGTGGTTTTGAGAAAAGCCCACCTCTCCCCGAAAGTCGTTGATAGAAACGCCCGCTTCCTGCAAGAAATGCTGCGGCATTAACCGACCCGAGGTGGATGATTCACTCCCAAAGGTGAAGGTCTTTCCTTTCAAATTTTGCAAGCCCGATGCATCTTCAAACGGGTCCAATCCCGAAGCTGTGTTGGCAATGAATACACTGTGAAACTCAGCATCAATGTCTCGCTGGGCGATCGCCGCTGCCCCCGGAACTTGAAGCCGCGCCTGCACACCCGTCAGCCCACCAAACCACACCAAATCCAAATCGCCAACTTTGAATGCGGTCACAGCGGCGGTGTAATCGGTCACAGGTTTGTACTCTACGGGCACACCCAGCTCTTGCGACAAATAATCCGACAAAATGCCATACAACCGCTGCAATTTTTCCGGATCTTGGTCGGGAATTGCCCCCGTTACCAACGGCTGTGTGGCGGTTGTACCATTGCTAGCCAAGTCCGCACTGGGCGCACAGGCCGCAAGCGGCAACAGAGCAGACAACACAAACGGAAACAGCAATCGTTTCAACATAAAAATTGCACCAGAAAATTGCACCAGAAATTCTGAACCACTCTGAACCGCAAACCCTGAACTATCACGAGTATGCAACTTACTATCGTAACCTATCGGCTTTTGGGGGCTTCAAGAGATTGCTGACGTGAGCGACCGAATCAACAAAAGGCTCCAGTTTGTGATGACAAGTCAATGAGGATTGATGCCTCCACTTTGGATAGAGACGCTGGCAAACGTTTACCTATATTTATGAATACAAATAGGCGATCGCGCCGAGCTGAGCAGCAACCAATCCGACCTCCACAAACCTTAAAAAATTGCTCTAATTCGCTCCCACCAAGCCTTTAGTTGGAACTCTACCTGTGACAGAGTACACATATTGCAACAACTGTTAAAGTCGTTGGTATATCTCGACTTAACAGTTCAACCTTCTTGATCTATCAACTTGACCTAACCATCAATTCAGTCAAGGGAAGAGCAAACAGGCGAGGAGCAATAGCAAGATTCTTATATCCAAGACTTGCTAGTTAGCACTCTTCAAGGAAATGGCAGCAATGGACGGCAGTAGTGTTTCTCAAAAAGCATCTTTATCAAGTCTTCCTATCAATTTGATTCGAGCTAGGATTTGGTTGTTAGGCAATCTCTTGCTGGTCTTTGGTCTATTAGATAGAGCCGTATCCATCTACGCAGATAGCTACGTCAGTGCTCAAGAATTTGTGCAGCTCACCATTCCAGCTTTGCTGTTGATGAGCTGGCTGTATCTCAAGCCTGAAGAAGATTGGGTAGATTCGGGATTGGAGCATCTACAGACCTATCATGAGCAGCCTATTTCTCAGCGAGATAAAGCGTATCTCAGCACAGCTCAACACCGCATGAATGAGCTGAAGAATCTGCATCAAATCAGCCAACACTATACGCTGCCCTTTCCGTATCTTTGCCAGATTTATCATCTGCTCAATCTCAAGCATTTGGAAAATGTGCATGGCTTTAGTCTCAACAATTTGCGAGTTGTTGAAATCAATGAGGTGAAGCCAACTGCGATTGGTGGGGCCATTAAGTTCAGCACTGTTTTAGATTCATCGATAAATGCGTTGCGAATTTGGCGACAGCCTGTAGTCGAGGTGGACTTGGTGCTGCATACACCCTACATGGTCGAACTCACCATACCGGTCTATCAGGAAAAGCGCATTACCGTCATTTTCAATGTTTGGCCAATTGATGAAGATCACCATGAATTTTTGGTTGATATTTACACCGATCTAAAGTGGCCCAAACTCTTACTGCAAGGCATCCTACATTTTGCAGCCAGTCTTACCCTGTTCGAAGACTTGCCGTATCTAAAAAAGCTTGCAGATATGAATACAAAACGACTTTTCAATGTTCGTGCTTCTGGCCATAGCACGATGTGGTTGTTCAAGCGATTTGCAGATCTATATGGCCCAAAACGCCGCTTAGGCGAGCGTTGAGTTCAAGAGATTCCATTCACTTTGAAGAAAGACTCATGCTCTTTCACGATGAAGGGTGTTCTACAGTTTTGAGTCAGCATCCCTCGCAATACATGAAGAAGGATTGAACGATGCATACTGATCGAGGGTCTGTTTCTCCATCGAAAGCGACCCATCAACTGTCTTCCAGACATCGGGTTTGGCTGTTTGGTACATCCGCCTGGATTGTTGGAATTATCGATCGCACCCTGGCGACCGTGTTGACAGGAGAGTTAACGATCGCCCATGGAGTTCAGTTAGGGTTAGCGATCGCCTTCTTTATTGGGTGGCTCTATCTCAAGCCGGCCAATGTTCTGGGTTCCCTCATCAACCGATCAGAAGAGGTCGCCCCGGCCAAGTTTGAGATAGCTGAAGTGATGACAGACATCCAGCCTGAACGAGACACAGCAACGACAGGCGAGGCCGCAAAAGATTAATTGGCATTGCGGACGAAGGAATTGTAGGGTAGGCAGTGCCCACCCTACGTGGTTTTCAACCTATTGCTCTGCACCGTCGATAGGAGCAAACCCTTGGCGCTGAATGTTTTCGGAGATGTGTCGAGGCTCCAAGAATTGCAGCAGATAGTCTGGCCCACCTGCCTTGGAACCCACCCCCGAGAGCTTAAAGCCACCGAAAGGTTGCCGCGCTACGATCGCCCCAGTAATGCCCCGGTTAATGTACAGGTTGCCCACCTCAAACTCATCTTGCGCCCGCTGAATGTGGGATGGCGTACGGGAGTAAAGGCCACCTGTGAGCGCAAACAACGTACCGTTTGCGGCCTCCATTGCTTCCTCAAAGGTTTTCACTCGAATGACCGCCAGCACCGGACCAAAGATTTCCTCCTGGGCGATTTTGGCAGTGGGCGAAACATTGGTGAAGATCGTAGGGCCAACAAAGTAACCGTGGTTCGGGGCCGGCATTTCCAGCGCGACGGTGGCTTCCTCCTTGCCTTTTTCGATGTAGGCCTTGATGCGATTTTGGGCAGCCGCATCAATCACCGGGCCAACTTTTGTATCCGGCTGGTCGGCAGAACCCACATGCAATGACTTGGTTGCTTCCACAAGCCGATGCACAAACGCCTCGTAAATCGGCTCTAGCACAATCACCCGAGAACAGGCCGAGCACTTTTGGCCACTGTAGCCAAAAGCGGAATAGGCCACGCCCGCCACGGCCTGATCCAGGTCGGCGCTCTCATCCACAATGATGGCGTTTTTGCCGCCCATCTCGGCGATAACGCGCTTAAGGTGGCGCTGTCCCGGTTGCAGAATGGCCGCATCGGCATAGATGCGACAGCCCACTTCCTGCGATCCGGTGAAGGTGATCATGTGGACATCGGGGTGCTTGACCATATGCGCGCCAACGGTGGAGCCCTTGCTGGGAACGTACTGGAACACACCCTTGGGGATGCCCGCTTCTTCCAAAATTTCCGCCAGTTTGGCTGCGATGACAGAGGCAGTTTCCGCAGGCTTGAGCAGGGTGCAGTTGCCTGCCACCAGTGAGGCGACTGTCATTCCTGTAGGAATTGCCAACGGGAAGTTCCACGGCGAAATGATGAGGGATACGCCACGCGGCTGGTAGTGGTAGCGGTTGGTTTCCCCTACCACGTCGTAGTTTACGCCTGCATCCAGGCGTTCCATCTCGGCGGCGTAGTAGCGGCAAAAGTCGATCGCTTCGGACACCTCGGGGTCACCCTGACCCAACACTTTCCCGGTTTCCAACACCATCCAGGCGCAGAGTTCAGCGCGGCGAGCTTCCATCAGGTCGGCCGCCCGACGCAGAATCGCGGCTCGTTCCTTGGCGGGGGTTTTCTTCCAGGCAGGAAAGGCTGCTTTGGCAGCGGCGATCGCCTGATCGGCTTGCTCCACAGTCAGCAGCCCAACTCGTCCCACCACCTCATCGGGATTAGACGGGTTGAGGGAATCGACAAAATCGAGCGTATTCACCCGCTCACCATTCACAATGGGGAGGTAAGTTTGTCCGAGCTGTTGGCGCACCGTTTCCACAGCGGCGAGATGTTCGGCACGTTTGACGGCCTGGGCGTAGTCAGTATCGGCAGCGGGCGAGAAGGGAATGTTGGAGGAATGGTTGGGCGCGTGAGCAGCGGGCTGCGCATCTTCTGGTTGCAGTTTAGGAATGGCAAGCAATTCCTCAGTTGGTTTGTCTTCCAGGTTTTGCCGCAGGAAGGAGGTATTTGCAGTGTTTTCCAGTAAGCGGCGGATGAGGTAGCTCATGCCAGGAATGAGGTCGCCATAGGGACAGTACACCCGAATGCGATACCCCTGCGCCACCAATGCTTTCGCGAGTTTGTCGGCCATGCCATAGAGCACTTGCAGCTCAAAGCGGCGACGGGGAATGTTGAGTTCCTGGGCAATGGCGATCGCATAGGCCTGAGAGCGCACGTTGTGGCTGCCGATCGCAGCGTACAGATACTCGTGATTCTCTAGCAGCAGGCGAGTCAGCTGCTCAAAGTTGTAATCGGTCGATTCTTTGCGCTGAAAGACCGGAACGTCCCAATGCTGCTGTTCGGCTTTGATCGTTTCCTGATCCCAGTATGCGCCCTTGACTAAACGAATGGTGATGGGTGTGCCACGCTGCTTGGCCCACTCAATCAGGCCTTTGAGATCTTGCTCGGTATCCCTCAAATAGGCTTGCAGGGTCACGCCAATATCTGACCGAGTGCGGAATTCCTCTTCCATCAGCACTTCTTTAAGAATGGCAATGGTGAGGTCTTTGTAGGCGTACTGCTCCATATCGAAATGGATGGCGGCACCCAATTCCTTGGCTTTGCGCAGCAGAATCCGGGCGCGATCGCACACCTGTTCCTGGCTTCCCTTGGCATCCAACGGATCAAACTGGGAGTAAAACGCCGTCAGCTTGACCGAGACCTGCACCTTGGGCAGCGCTTCTCCATCGGCTTCGTCAATTTGCGGCACCGTTTTCCAGGATTGGGAAGCGGCGGTGAGTTGCTCCAGCAGTTCCATGTAGCGATCGAGGTAGGACTGCGCTTCCACCTCGGTAATCACGGCTTCCCCCAAGAGGTCAATCGTGAAGGCCATTTTGTCTTTGCGCAACTGCTCAACGGTTTTGATCACCTGTTGAATGGTTTCGCCGGAAATGTATTTATGCGCCAGGGCTTCGGTGGCACCCGTTACCGTGGTTGCAGCGACCTGCCCCGGCATAGAGTCAGCGTTGGCAAAGTTGAGCAAGCCTTTGAGCGCACTAGGAAGTTCTACATCCTCCTGGCTTAGGTATTCCTGCATGTGGCGGGCAATTTCGGCTTTGCTTTGCAGCGAGGGCAAACAATCGATGAAGCGGAAGAGTTGCACTCGTAGACCAGGGTTGCTCATGGCAAAGCCCAGCATCTTGTCATCCCAGCGCATTTGATCGCGCATTTGGGCAAAAAAGGAGCGATTTTCCCGAGTTGCCGCGAGCAGTTGACGGGCGATCGCCTGAGTCTTGGATTCGTAAGCCGTGTTAGAAGCTTGGGTAACCACGGATGATTAAACTCCACATTGATTCTGGATGAACGGATTCGCGGAAGTTGAAGGGGGGTTGAACAGGTGAGGCTCTCATGAGCCACAATCCCCTATCTTCCATTGTTCTGATTAGGAACTCAAATGGGTTTTAAGGTTTGTTATTAAAATGATTCAGTTCGTTAGGGTTTGGTGCATGCAGGGCGATCGCCCCTCCAGCCCTAATCTCTTCCTCTTTTTGGATGTTCGGCTTTCCTGCATTTTCTACGCTGAATGCAGTTGGCCGCTTGTGGCCTATGGTCGCAACCTAATCCACCCCCTCATTGGCATTCCATGGCTTCTACCCCATTTCATCAGCCCTCCTTTCTAGAGCCTCAAACCTCCCAGTCCTCCACCCCTTCGAGCGAACCACTCCAGCAAAAAGCTTTGCTGATTCACGATCGCCTCTGTGCCGTTTACGGCTGTCCTATTGCCTATTTCCATAACCTAGACCCATTGAGCGAACTCGTATCGTCTCTGCTGTCGCATCGCACCAAAAATCGTGATTCGGGGCGGGCCTTTCGGCAACTGCGCGATCGCTTTCCCACCTGGGAGCAGGTACGAGATGGGGATGTTGGAGAAATTGAGGCAGCGATCGCCCCCTGCACCTATCCCGAAGTGAAAGCCCCCCGGCTCAAGCAAATCCTCCACGCCATCCAGCAAGAACAAGGTCAACTCACCCTCGACTTTTTGGCCAATCTTACCGTGCCCGAAGCCCGGACTTGGCTCGAAAAACTTCCTGGCGTCGGCCCCAAAACCAGCGCGGCGGTGCTGTGCTTTAGCAACTTGCGTCGTCCGGCATTACCTGTTGACAGTCACCATCATCGAGTTGCCCAACGGCTGGAGTTAATTCCGGCATCGATGGCGGTGGGGCCATCCCATGGGGTATTAGCCGCCCAACTTCCAGCCCACTGGAGCGCCCAACAAGTCTACGACAATCACGAGGTATTGATGCTCCATGGGCAACGGGTGTGCCATTACCGCAATCCCAACTGCAAAGCTTGTGCTGTATTGGATGTCTGCCCCTTTGGCCAGCAGCGCATGGCCACATCATCCGTTCAAAACGACCCGTCGAGATGAGGCTGGATTCACTGCGCTGCACCCAGCATTGCCAATCCATTTGAAAGCCACTGGACTTACGCATTGGTGTTGTGGGTTAGGGTGCGAATCACCCTAACCCACAACACCAACACACCAGATTTAGTGAGCTTGCGTAAGTCCTGATCTATTTGAAATCGAATCGCGAAAAACTTTTAAACCGTAAAATTGAATTTCTAGGCTGTTCAAGCTTGATACACTAAAACTCAATCTCATCTGAAGTCATTATGTCTCCTAACGTTCGTCCATTACACGAGGGAGAATTATCGACGGCTGATCATATCTTTCGGCTGGCATTCGGTACGTTTGTTGGCTTGCCGGAACCGACTGCCTTTGCTGGAGATGCGTCTTACATTCAGCCACGATGGAAGGTAGACCCAACTGCGGCGTTTGCAGCAGAGATGGATGGTCAACTGGTTGGATCGATCATTGCGCTGAATTGGGGTAGCGTTGGCACCTTTGGGCCACTCAGTGTGCATCCCCAATTTTGGAGCCAGGGCATTGCGCAGTGCCTGATCGAGGCCGCGCTCGACAAATTTTCGCAGTGGGGAATTGAGCAGGCTGGGTTGTTTACGTTTCCCAATAGCCCCAAGCACCATGCGCTGTACCAAAAGTTTGGGTTTTATCCGCAGTACCTCACGTTTGTGATGGGGCGGCCCGTTCAGGCAGATCCTGCATGGCGGATATCAACTTATGCAGCAGCTGAAGCAGATGTGCGATCGCACATTGTGCAGCAATGCACTCACATCACCGATAGGATTTATCCCGGTCTGGATGCAACCCGCGAAATTGAAGCCGTGCACACTCAAGCCTTGGGTGACACGGTTTTGTTGTGGCATGGTGACGAGTTGACAGCGTTTGCGGTGTGCCACTGCGGAGCCGGAACTGAAGGCGGCAGCGGCACCTGCTATGTCAAGTTTGCTGCGGTAAAACCGAGTGACCACGCTGCTGAACACTTTGCGCAACTGCTCAACCAATGCGATGCGTTTGCAGCCAGCCAGCAGGCAACGAAGCTGATTGCTGGAGTCAACACCAGTCATACATCTGCCTACACATTTATGGTGCAGCAGGGATTTCGCACCGAAATTGTAGGAGTGGTGATGCAGCGCCCCAACATACTGGGCTACAGACGCCCCGATGTGTATGTGCTAGATGACTGGCGTTGAAAATTGCCCTCCTAAAAAACGTCCGTTTCGGTTAAGAGCTTTTCTGATGGTTGCGCGACGTGCACTCCCCAGAAAAGCCCATTTTTGTGTGCGCGTTGCGCACGCAAAAACGGTCACTTCAGCTTATCCAGAACTCAGGTTGAAAAAGGAGGTGACAGCTATTCAATCTGAGCTATCCCACCTGAACTAACACTGACGTTTGATCTCGCTGCTAAATTGATGTTGGGCGATCGCTCCCTACTGCTAAAAACTGGATGGTAAAAGCAGTCACATTATTAGCACTGTGGACATCGATATGACCATTCAAATGTTCCACCAAATTTTTCACGAGGGCGAGCCCTAATCCAGTGCCGCCTTGATGCCACCGATCGTTATGGGGAATGCGATAGAACTTCTCAAAAATTTTGGGAAGCTCGGCTTCTTCAATTTCTGTTCCAGAATTTTGCACGGTAATATGCACATGCGGAGCAACAAACTGAACCCGAACAGCAATTTCGTGGTGGGGTGGGGTGTATTTACAGGCGTTGGTTAATAGCTCGGTGACGAGGCGCTGCAAGCTGTGATAGTCCGAAAGAATGGGAGGCAAGTCTGGGGCAATGTGCGTTTGCAATTGCTGATCCCGTACTTTAACGCGATGTTCAAACGGTTCAATCATGGAGGGTAACCAGTCTTGCAAAAGCATGATTTGCATGTCAAACTCGCGTTTTCCTGCTTCCAGCCGTTGCAAATCCAGCAGATCGTTCACCAGTTCAGTTTCGCGATCGCACTCATCTTTCAAAATTTGTAGGTACTTGGGTTGTTCAGTAGGGTCTGCATATTCCAAAAGCTGAATCACCACATTGATATTGGCTAAGGGCGATCGCAATTCGTGCGACACGGTGCTCAAAAAATCATCCTTCATGCGATTAAGCTGATTGAGTTCTTGAATTTGACGATTCAAATTCGATTCAATTTGCTTGCGCGCAGTAATATCTTCAATGAGTAACATAAAACCATCTGGTGGCTTTCCTACAGCATTTCTCAATGCGTGATCCAATGATGGTGTCGCAGCGTGATCGCTGGGTGAATGAGGATGATAAATTAACGGTTCCCATCTCAGTTCAAACCAGCGTTCGCTGTAGTAATGTTCGCTAGGGATTGGCAGGATGTTACAGGCTAGCTGATGCAGGATGGTATACCATTCCTCTGGCTTGATCCAGTGCGTTGCCAATGCGGTGGTTAAGGTTGTGCCAACGGTAATCTGCAGCAGCGATGTGGCCGCAGGGTTGCAGAACCAAACATTACCATCCAAGTCTGCTGCCACAAGTCCAATGGAAAGGCTGCGGGCAATCGCCGCCTGAGTTGATTGTGATCGGCCAAACTGTTCGGCGATCGCGGCCAGTTGGGCTACCCGCACCATCGAGGAGGGCAAATCGCGCCATGCAGCCTCCCGTTTGAAAGGGGGCTTCAGCGAGTGCTGTTGGTCATCGAACTGATACACCACATCTTTACGATACAGATTCCACAGGCTCGCCACCTGATGGTGCAGCAAAATGCTTTCTTCCAGGCGTTCGCTCAGCGCTACAGCCGCCGCCGTTAACATAAACAGCGTTAGCGGCATGGCTACAGTCGGCAAATAGTTGGCCTGAAACAGCATCATGCTTACCCCAGCCCAGGAGCCACACAGCATTCCAATTCCCAAAAGCTGATAGCGGGTTTTCCAACGGGCCATTGCCCAACTCAGTCCTGGGCCTCCCACCAGCAAGATTAGCCATAGCCATTGTTGCGGCATGGGTTGCAGCAATGTATCTTGCAACAGGTTATTGAGGACTGTGGCATGCAGGTACACGCCACTAATGGGAACATCCGGATTAAACGGAGTGATAAGCGTGTTTAGACCTGTGGCCGTTACCCCCAACAGCACAATCTTGTCTTGAAACATGGCGGGAGAAACGCGCCCATTGAGCACATCGATAAACGATGCGTGGGTTAAGCGGTTTGGGGTGCCTACCCAGTTCACCCATAGCGGTTTCTCCAATGAGGGGAGATCGATCACTTCTCGGGTCAGGCTATACACATGGGCCGTTGCTAGCCCTAGCATCAGCTGCCCATCCACCTGGGGAATCACTTGACGAATCATGCCATCGCTATCGGGCATGGTGAGAACATGTCCGGTGGCGATCGCCCCTGCCTGTAGCTCTGGAACTGGAGGCAGGACATCTCCCGATTCAGCTCGGGTTTGAGACAGCACAACTCGATTGAGCTGGGCGATCGCCTCTGCCAGCGCCCCATCGGCATCGCTCGGTTCAGACCAAATCAAGCTAATGGCCACCACACTAGGATCGCCCGCCGCCAGCCTATTCAACAAATCGGCATGCAGCTGCCGTGACCAAGGAAACTGGCCCAACGCCTGTAGGCTGGCGTCGTCAATCGCAATGACCACAATGCGCTCATCCCAGGGCAGCTCGCCGCGCAACCGAAACAGCCCCGTGTAGGCAAACTGCTCAAGAGGCTGCAATAGGGATAGATGAAACAGCCATCCTACAACTAAAGCGGTGACGCCTCCAGGAAGGATGCGCCAAGCCATCTGGCGAATCCTTCGGTTCATATAGAAATGTCGAAGATGTAATCTTGCCGTCGGCCAAGGGGAGTAATGACACTAATGCGGGGCGATTGTTGCCCTCGCTGGGGCGAGAACAAAAGGGTAAATTCACCATCTCGAGTTGTGGTTTGAGGGCGACCCTCGACCAAGACAGTGTTGACTGGATCAACCTGGCCTACCAGCCGCACCTGACGACGACCGTTGACAATGATACGGTCTATCCGCCGTTGCAAACTCGTATCGTCGCGCAGGGGAACAGCAGGCGAGGGGGGCTCTCCTGGAATGGTGAAGTTTTGAAAACCAGCAGAGACGGGGACGATTTCTCCTTGGGCTGCAGTCTCAACGCTTCCTTCTAAAGTTGCAACACCCGTTTTTCCACTCTGCTGCACAGCAACTCCAAATTCGGTTCCACGTACGGCGCTAGTGCCGGCTGGAGTCTGAATTTCGAGTTCTGAGCCAGGATTGGTAAACTGTCGAATTTGCAGGCGAACTTGCCCCTGCGACACAAACAGGCGGGTGATGCGTCCATCGTCGGGAGCATAGGCTAGTGCTTGCACCTGTACACGAGTGTTTTCGGTAACGTTGACAAAGCCAATTCCGGTATCAACTGCCAGGATTGCAGTTGCACCAGGGGCTGTGGCAATTCCGTCGCCAACTGTTTGCAGGCGATCGCCCACCCGAGCTGCACGCGAACTCCCCCCCTGAAAGAAATTCACAGTTCCCGAAATTTGTCGAACTTCAATCCACCGATTGACCCGGACTGGCACAACTTGCGACACAGCACTGGTAAAAGCCGTTACTGCCCAGAAAGCCAGCACTGCCCATGCCAAAAACATGAGCGATCGCCTACTACGTCGATCGATCGTGTTCCACCAAGCCCTCACAGCGTTATTCAAGTTGCACTCGACCTAAAATTTCCTGATGGGCTTATTTTAAGGGCATCCCGCTGCTTACACTTGCGAAATGTGGCGGTAAGTTATGAACGGTTAACTCCGTAAAGTGGCGGAATGTAAACTCTACACGGCTCGCGACCTTGAAGTTTGTCAATCTTTAAAATTGCGATAGATTGCAATAAATTACGGTATGTTGCGATCGCCTCCACTAAGCTTGCAGTTATGGGCTGGATGGGCTGTTGGGTTAGGTTTCACAAGTCCAGTCCATCACCGACGGTTGCATCGTGCAGCAAGCTAGGGAAAGAATAGGCCCCCTGCATCAACCGTCGTACGACTGAGCCGTGCGCGGTTTGTGCTTCAAATCATGCATCAAACAGTCACTTGCCCAGAAACAGGACGAACGTAAGTCCCCAAAATACCAGGCATTTGTGCTGTGGGTTCGTGTGCTTTGCATCCTACCCACAGCACAAATGCATGAGCCCTGAGGATGTCGCCAACCTCCCAAAAATCTATCAACCGATTCTAGATAGAGCAAAAATTTACGAACCAGGGAAGAGAGTTACGGTGAAACCCCATGTTGCGGGCCAGAACGCGTTATAAAGCAAACAGAAGCGTGATGCGATCGAGACAGGTGTATGGTGACCGATCCCCAATCTCCAAACCCCGATGTGCCAAGTGCCGGTGGCGGGTTGCCAGTCATTCAATACTGGGCAGAAAAAACGTTATCACCCCAAGGCCCCAAAATTTGGCAGGTGCTTAACCACAAGAGCGCTTGCCTATCCTGTGCTTGGGGCACGGGCGGGCAAAAGGGCGGGTTCATGAATGAAGATGGCGAGATCTTGCAGCGCTGTATGAAAAGCGTAGAAGCGATCGCCGCCGAACTGATGCCTCCGGCGCAGTTTCACGAACGCTACACCTTATCAGAACTGCAACAGCTCAGCTCGATGGAGTGCGATCGCCTGGGTCGGCTGAGTGTGCCGCTAGTGCGTCGGGCCGGGAGCGATCGCTACGAGCGCATCAGTTGGGAAGAAGCTCTAGACCTAGCGGCGGCGGCCTTTCGAGAGAAGCGGCCTCACGAAATTGCGTCCTACAGCTCTGGGCGATCGTCCAATGAGGCGGCGTTTCTCCTACAGCTCATGATTCGGGCACTTGGGTCGAACAATTTGGCCGACTGCTCCGATCTGTGCCATGCGCCCTCGACCGTGGGGCTTAAGCACATGTTTGGCTCGGGCACCTCCATGGTGAGTCTGGATAGTTTGAAGCATGCAGACTGTGTGGTGCTGATTGGCTCCAATGCTCCGGCCAACCATCCCCGCCTGATGAACGAGCTGATTCAACTGCGCGATCGCGGTGGCAAAGTCATTATCATCAACCCCATGATCGAGGTGGGATTGGTCAAGTTTGGTTCTCCGGCTTTTCCCATCAAGTCTTTGCTGTCAGGCGGTTCCGACATTTCCTCAATGTATCTACAACCCATTCCGGGCAGCGATGTTGCGGTGTTTGTAGGGCTGCAAAAGTCTTTGATTGAGCAGAACTTGGTACCGTGGGAGTACCTAACCGCCCACACCGACGGGTGGGAAGCTGTGGTGCAGCACGCCAAAAACATATCCTGGGACGCAATTACTACAACCTGTGGGCTGTCAAAAGAAGAGTTAGATTTTACCGCTCGCACCATTGGGCAAGCCAACGGCACGGTGTTTGCCTGGGCGATGGGCGTTACCCAACAGGCCAACGGGGTAGATAACATTTGGGCGATCGCCAATACTGCCTTGCTCACGGGCAACTGTGGCAAGCTGGGCGGTGGCACCATGCCAATTCGGGGCCATTCTAATGTGCAGGGCTTTGGCTCTATGGGTGTTGCGGCCCAACTGCAAGATACCTTACGGGAATCGCTAGAAACATTACTCAAGCGTCCGCTAAATCGGGAGCCCGGCTACGATACCCGCGCCCTCATCGAGGCGGCAGAGGCCGGCACTGTGCGCACGCTGCTGTGTTTAGGCGGCAACCTCTACGCCGCCAATCCCGACCTGCGCCAAGCGAAGCGCGCCCTCGGCAATATCGATACAGTCGTGTATCTCGCAACCAAGCCTAATTTGGGACACTTTCACGGTTTAGCCTGCCAGAACACGCTGCTGCTGCCCGTCTACAATCGGTTTGAAAATCCTCACAAAACGACTGCCGAATCGGGCAACAATTTTGTTCGGCTGAATGATGAAGGCAAGACGCATCTCGAGGATGCGGATCTCATGGCTGAGGTCACGTTTTTGGGCGAGTTGGCGTATCGGATTCATGGCGATCGCCCCATCGACTGGCGCAACCTGCAAGACCCTCGTTACGTGCGGCAGCTCATTGGCCAAACGATCCCCGGTTACGAAAAGATGAGTGCGATCGACGCCACCCAACAGGAGTTCACCATTTCGGGTCGCATCCTGACATCGCCCACCTTTGGTACGCCCAACGGCAAAGCGCAAATGATGCCCACGCCCCTACCCGATCTGTCGATGCCTACACCCCAAGAGCTAGGCATTTCAGATTCTGTCCAGGGGATCATGCTGGCACTAGGCACAGGCCGCAGCTACTCCCAGCACAACACGGTCGTGTATCGAGATGGCGACAAATATCGCGGGATGCCCCATCGCAACTGTATTGTGATGAATCCAGTGGATGCGAAGCAGGGTGGATTTCGGGCGGGCGATCGCGTCACCGTGCAGGGCAACGCAGGCCAGCTCGATCAAGTCGAGGTGGTATACGGTGCCATCCGTCAGGGAGCGGCCATGATGTTTTACCCCGAGGTCAACGCTATTTTTGCCGCCCCGGTCGATCCACGCTGCGGCACTCCTGCGTTTAAGCGAGTTCCAGTGATGGTGTATACCAAGCCCTAGAGCTGTGCCGAGGTCTCCTCATCCCATAGCAGCCAACCCTTCGAAGACCCAAAGTTGGGTTAAACCTGAGTTGCGGTTCAGGCTGGTTGGAGTGGCGACACGCTATGCAACCGTCCCAACCACCCATTTTTGCGTATCCAAAACTGACGTGGTTCAGGATGGTTCAGCCGATTCATCCCTCACTCAGGTTTCGCAGCGATTAGTTTTCGTCTTGAAAGGCGGATTCCCTGGGGTCTGACGTGCCGTTTCGACTCGGGATCGAAGGGGTTGCCGTCGTTCCGTTGGCTTCGTACACCGAAACCGAATCGGGCAGGCTAAAGGGGCTGAGGTCACCCAAGGACGAATGGGAAGCGGGAGCTGATGCCGGTACCTGAGACAGGGCCTGACGCAGGGCTTGCAAGCTATTAAAGGCTTTGCGGGCATTGGCCTCGTGGCCCCGTTGGGTAAACAAATCCAGGGCCATTTCCAAATCGGCGATCGCGCCCTGATAATCTTGGCGTTTGGGGCGGGCCAACCCGCGATAGTAATAGGCCGAGGCCGAGTTGGGAGCCAGCCGCAGCGCTTCGTTGTAGTCAGCGATCGCGTGCTCCAGATTTTCCTGCTGTTGCAGCACCATACCCCGGAAAAAGTAGGCGATCGCGGCACGGGGTTGAGCTTGAATCGCAACGCTGAGATCGGCAATGGCCCCAGCGCGATCGCCCAGCTCCAGTCGTAGATAAGCTCGGTTGCAATAGGGCGAAACCTGCCGCGAATCGAGCTGAATCGATTTCTGGAAATCGGCTAACGCTCCATCGCGATCGCCCAGGTCATACCTGACAATGCCCCGAAAATTGTAGGCGATCGCATCATGGGGAGTTGACCCAACAATGTGGTTGAAATCGGCCAAGGCCCCATCGCGATCGCCCAAGTCATACCGAGTAACGGCACGGTTCCAGTGTGCAGCCACATCATCGGGGTTCAGTGCAGCCTCATCGAACTGATGGATGAGCTGCTGCACCAATTCCGAATCGGTCGTTTTGAGCTTAAGCGTCATGTTGGGCAAAGTCGCCATACCCGCCAGCGCTTCGTCAACTCCCAACACCGCATAGGCGCGATCCGCCACCAAAAAATTCTCGCGGGTTCCCAAAATTTTGAATTGCAAGGCATTGGGGTGCGATCGCTTAAGTTCCAAAAAGGTCTTGAGCGTATGGTGCAAATTGCTCTGTTCCAGTGGATAAATTTGCCAACGCTGGTTAATAGGAGCCAAAAAACGCTCGGTTGTGCGATCGGCATGATGACACCAGCCCAAATCCAACCGCTTTCCCTGAGCCAGAAATGCCTGCATCTTGCTCACCAGCCCATGATCGATCCCATCGTGGTTCAACCATGGCAACACCAGAACCAACCGCTCCTGGCTTTGCTCTAGCGCAGCTTCCAAGACCGTGCGGCTAGAGGGTAACCCATTCGTCAGGCTCTGACCCGTCATGGCAGCAGGCGACGCAAAATCCACAACAAATTCATACTGGGGACCGACCTTGTGACGGAGCAACTGTTGATTAATCGCCAACAGTTCGCGCTGTACTGTTGCTTCCAACTGTTGCTGAAAGGCTTGTCCCTGAGGCAGTCCTTGGAGCTGGCGCTGCAACTGGGCAAATTCCCGTTGCACAATCTGTTCCAGCCGTTGAGAAAACTCGCGCGTGGGTTCTGGTGGTTCTGGAGTTGGGGGCAGGGGCTGAGCGTCAGAGCTGGTTGGTTCTGTCAGCAGCAGGCGTAACTGGCGATTGATGTGGTTTAGTTCCGATTGCAGCATACTCTCGATTTGAGACTGAAAGGCTTGCTGCTGCTGCAATGACTTAACCTGAGCCACCAGCCCACCAAAATCCTGCCGTGGTACCAAGTCAGTGACCACGTTCAACAGGCGACTCATTTCTTGACTGAGCGATGTGGCATCAAAAGGGGCGGGAAGCTGGTGAACCTGCTCGGTGAGCTGATTAATTTGCTGCTGCAAATGAGTGAGGGAGGTGTGAGAGGGCTGGTTTTGCAGCTGTTTGTTGATGTCTTGAATGGTGCGCCACAGGGTTTCTTCGGCCTGAGCTTGTGATTCTTGCTGCTGTTGCAGCATTTGCAGTTCGTTCAGTAGGGTTAGCCACTCCCGTTTGGGCACCAAATCCGACACCAGGCGAATCAGTTCCGACACTTTTTGCTGCAAGGCGGTGGCATCAAAGGGGGGTGGCAGCTTTTGAAACTGGCGGTTCAGGTGGTTGATTTGGTCTTGCAGGGCGGCTAACGAGGGCTTCGTATAGTCCGACAGTTTGCTCATGCTGTGCTGCAAAGACTCGGCTTCGTGGCGTAGCTGTTCGAGCGATCGCTCCAGCGCATCAATCTTGCCTGCATTGCTAGCGTCTTGCCACTGGGCCGTAACTTGGTTGATGTGATCGGTTAACCTTTGATAGCGCTGCTGTAGCTGAGCAACCTGGGCACGAATCGGGGCAACCGACTGGGCTTCCATCACAATCAGCCGTTGGTGAATCTCGGCCTGGAGCGATCGCAGATCGGTCGCTAAGTTTTCTGCCAGTTCGCGATCGTTGCTGTACACGAGCCGCCGCAGACTGGTAATCATTTCAGGAGTGGGCAAGCGCGATACCTGCTGATTCAGCATGGCGACCTGAGTGGAAACCTTTTGATCGACAGCTTGCACCTGGGTCGTAATTTCATCCTGAGTTGCCGACTCCAGCCGTTTTCGGTTGGCCAAGTTTAGCAACACCAGCATCGATAACGGCGCAGAGGTATATAGCAACTGTGCCGACACCAGCGAAGCGACCGTTCCGACTCCCAACCCCAGCAGGCTGGCATATTCTGCAAGATCAAGCCAACGATGTGTTTTTACCAACGTTCTCCAGCCTCCGGCGTTTATCCGATAGAAGTCCCCAAAACCGAATCCATACTCAAAGCGTTGCCCTTGTACTTGCAACCTTGATGCCCCATCCGTCGTCTACACGGTCACTGCATTTTTTAAAAAATCCTTGCCAGCCAAAACTTTTCTCAAAAAATTACCTGTTTTATCCATCTGGCGATCGCAACACTCATAGGGAAGCCATGCCCAAGCTCCGCCGGAAAGCGCTCCATAGAAGTGGCCTAGTCCGTAGCTTGTGGCTTACTTGTTTATTCCACCCATCGAGTTTGGGATCAGGAAACCCTCTCATCCTTCCTGACAACAACATCAGGCTGAGCCAAAACCGATATTCCGCAGGTTGCTGGGAATTAATTAAGCAGGTAGTAACGGCAGTAAGGTAGGCCCAAAAGTTGGATGATTTTAGAGCGCTCATCCATCAGATTACTGACCTGCTGAGCTTGCCCGATT